>JBAZZN010000079.1:0-10129 GCA_041658815.1 Thermoplasmatota archaeon | reverse complement strand
ACCAAGCATGAGGAGCCTGGTGCGCTGCGTGGGGAGCCGTTGGCTCAGCGTGAGGCCGCGCACTATATCCTCAATCAGGTCCGCGCGACTGTGGACAACGTGGATGATGGGGAGGTCACGCGCTTCATCGACCTCATGCGGGGCGCGAAGAGCGTCATCGTGTTCGGGCGTGGGCGTTCGGGGTTCGTGGGGCGCGGTTTCGTGGTGCGCTTGACGCACTTGGGCATCCCTGCGTACTTCGTGGGGGAGACGGTCTCACCGCCCGTCCACGGGGACGATGTCGTCGTTCTGCTCTCGGGCTCGGGTGAGACGTTCAGCGTCGTGGTCACGGGGCAGACTGCGAAGAAGCTCGGCAGCAAGATCGTGAGCATCACTGGGAATGGCTCGTCGCAGCTCGCGAAGATGGGGGACCTCACTATCCTGTTGCGGACGCCAACTGGCGAGCGGCAGCGGGCGCTCGCGCCACTGGGCACGCTCTTCGAGATCGCCAGCGCTGTCTTCCTTGATGGCGTGGTGGCCGAGCTGATGCGCGTGAAGGACGCGACGGAGGAGTCGATGCGTTCCAGGCACGCGACGCTTGAGTAGGGACCCTTTATCGTCGGGGAGCCGATGGCTCGTTCGATGCTCAGCGAGCGCTTCTTCCGCAGGCTCGAAGACGCTTTCCCGCACTTCTACGATCGCGTGAGCGCGGATGCGATGGAGGACGCGCGCCGCATCATGCAGGACACGGGAGGCGACGTGGAGAAGGCTCTCCTTCGGGCGCGCTTCGAGAGCGCGGGGCGGCTTTGGTGGCCGTACGTGAAGGGAAGCGTGCCAGTCGTGGGGAACGACCTCGCTGCGATGGAGGCGTTCACGCGCCTCGTGCTCACTGTGGACTTCATCGTGGGGCACGCGCCGCCGGACTTGAGCGCTGCTCGCCGTCAGGTCGTCCTGGTGCTGCGCGAGAGCCTCGACGTCGAACGCCTCCGTAACATAGTAAGGCGGGACGCGAAGGACGCGGCTGCTGGCGCGGGGCTCGTGGCGACCATGAGCGCGCTCCTTGGCCCGCTCACGATGGCTCGGCGCGTGTCGAAGTGGTCGCGCTTCGTGCCTGTTCCCGTGAGGGTGACGCTGGGTGCCGTCGTGGTGGCGGCGCTGCTGTCGTTGCCGCTCATGGCAGGCTACTCGGCGGGCCGGAACGCGGAGCGCGTGGCGCGCTCCTCTTGAGCGATTCGGTCAGACCGTCAACGTCTTCCAGCTTCCGCGTGCGTAGCGCCACGTCGTCACGCCCGCGCGCAGGTAGTACTCGATCACGTATCCAGCCCACACGCCGTACATGCCCTTGTCGAGCACGACCCCGACGTACCACGCGACCGGCAAGCGTATGAGCCACAGGCCAGCGAACGAGACGAGAAGCGGCCATCGCGTGTCGCCCGCGCCGCGCAGCGCCCCAGCGGCGGTGAAGTGGAACGCTATCGCAGGCATGGCGATGACGAGGACGTGAATCCAGATGATGCTCAGGCGAAGCGCTTCCGGGTCGCTCGTGAAGAGGCGCGCCATCGGCTCGGCCAGGAAGAACATCGGGGCGCTCAGTGCGACCATGCACAGGAACCCCATGCCAGTCGCCATCCAGCCGTCGCGCTCGGCCTGCCCGGGCCTACCCTGGCCCAAGCCTTGCCCTACAAGGGCGCTTGCGGCCGCGGCGAATCCGAAGCCCGGCATGAACGCGAAGGACTGCACGCGCAAGCCGATCTGGTGTGCGCTCAGGCTCGCTGCGCCGAACTTGATGATGATGAGCAGGTACGCAAGGAAACCCACGTTCAGGAGGAACTGCTCGAGGAACGCGGGGCCGCCCACGCGTAGGACGCGTTCCGAGGTCTCACGGAGCTTGATCGCGACGAGGCGCAGCCGCGCTGGGCGTGCGCCGCGTGATAGCAGCCAGAGGAAGGCGAACCCGCCTGCGGTGTAGGAGACAGCCGTCGCTGCGGCCGCTCCGGCGAGCCCGTACGCGTGGAACCCGAGGTGGCCGTAGATAAGGACCCAGTCGAGGGCGAGGTTGACCACGTTCACGGAGACGCCGATGTACAGCCCTGGCCTTGTGTCCCCCGCTCCTTGCATCGCGCCCGTCGCCGTCGTCATCACCATGTAGCCGGGGATGCCCCACGCGAGCACGTGGAGCACGAGGCTTCCGTTCGCGATGATGGCGTTCGTCTCGGGCGTGTTCGAGCCAAATGTCATCAGGCGAAGGAGCGGCGCGTCGAAGAAGTAAGTGACCAGGATGAGTGGGACGCTTAGGGCGAGCGAGAGCAGGACGGCGCTCGTCGTGCTGCGGTCGGACTCAGTTTGGTCGCCCGCACCGACGCCGCGCGCCACGAGCGCGACCGCGCCCGCGCCCAAGCCGCCAGCCACGGTCATGCCGACCATGAAGACCTGCGTCGCGAAGCCCATGGATGCTTGGGGGATGACGCCCAGCGAGGCGACCATTATGAGGTCAACCGTGAGCGCGAGGCTCTGGAGGAGGTTCGTCAGGACGACGGGCCAAGCGATGGTGAGGACCTTGCGCGTCGTGGGCAGGTCGGGTCGCGTGACCGCGCGCCACACCGTTCCCAGCGAGTAGGTCGTCTGGTCGCCGACCGGGGCCCGCGTGCTCATCCTGCGCCGAGCAAACGCTTCAACCTATAACTGTGCGCCCAGCACCCGCAGCCGCTCCGCCATGAACTCCAGCGTATCGCGCAGGTTCTTGTGCGCGTCGAACGCCGCGCTGACACGCTGAGCTTCGGCCCGTGATAGCGCAGCGACGTGGTGCGTGATCCGTGGGATGGCGCGCCGCACGTTGTCCGTGATGCTGACCGACGCGCTGCGCGCGGTCCGCGAGAGCGGGTTGAGGTCCACGACGATGATGGTCTTTCCCATGTTGCGAAGTGCTTGGCACCGATCGCCATCCTCAAGCGGCACGAGCACGACGTCTGCGCTGAATATGCCATCGAGCGTGGAGCGGCCGCGCTCGTGGTCCAACCCGGGGATGGTGGGCTGCGCGCCTTTCCCCAGCACGTTCGTGCAGCCGTGCGCTTCGAGGAAGGACGCGAGCTTCGTCACACGCTCTTCCGTGCGGTGGAAGAGGTTCACCTCCATCTTGCAGCCGAGGGCGTTTTGGAGTGCAGCAAGCTCGTCTGGCACGAGGACGGCCGTGTTGCCGTTCACGGAGAGCACGGGGTTCTTAGCTATCAAAAGATTGGCAGCCGCGGCTTGGGCGGCCTCATCGGCGGCAGGTATGGTCTGCTCGCCCACGAGATAGTCGAACGCCTCGCCGCGGCCATGCGCGATAAGGCCCTGCGTCGCGACGAGGCCCGCCTTCACGCCGTCCTCGACGCGCTGGCGCGTCATGAGTGACTCGTAGCGGGGGTGCGTCTTCGGGACGTCCGTCACGCTGCGGCAAAGTCGCGCTTCGCGCTTGGATTTGCCGCCGCGAAAGACTTAGCCCGGTGAAGAACCTCGGGCGGGCATCGTTCCAAGGGGAGATCCAGTGGGGGACGAGACTCTACAGAGCACGCTGCGGTCGCCAAGTTTGGGTTCTTGGGTTCTTTGCGTCTTGGCGTAATGAGCGCCACGCCAAGAAGCGGAGACACAAAGACTCCAAACGAGCCCAGAGCAAGTGGCGTGCGTTGAAGACGCGCGTCCAGCCGCAGCCGAAGCCATCAGGCTGAGGCGCAGACGCGTCATCAGCTGCGCATCATCAGACGCGTCCAGCGCACGGCAGCGAGCAGAGGTTTCAGTGGGCCGCAAGCCCCTTGACGTCTTCGTGCGCCGCCGCTTCGTTCACAGGTGCGGAAGCACCGCATACTCGACGGTGACGCTCCCGCTCGTGTCCTGCCCGTACGCGACGTGCACGTTCCCGGCCGGGTCGTACGTCACGCCCATGTAATCGAGGAGGGCGCGGCCGCTCGTGCAGGACACGCCGCCCATGCAGAACCCGCCGAAGTGGTTGCTCGTCGTCGTGACCTTCGTCACAGTGATCGTGGGGGCCGCGGTCCAGTAGCCGGTCACGCGCGCGACGTACACGTCCCACGAGCCAGTGAAGGCGCCCGAGGGATCGCCAGCGCTCGTGCTGCCGAACCACGCGACGGCGACCTCACTGCCGTCCGCGCGTGACGCGATGGATCCAAACGAATTCGAGTGGAGCGAGGGGGGAGAGACTGTCACGGTCTTCCGCGTCGAGGCATCCATGCCATGCATGCCCACGAGTTGCATCTGGGCGTTCCCGTTGGGCGGGCGGGCGACGAAGGAGTCACCCGCGGCGTTGACGGCCACTTGCGTGAAGATCTGCGCACCGCCCCCGCCCACGTAAGCATATTGCACGTTGCCTTGGCAAGGCGCGTTCCAGCGCACCAAGTAGACGCCGCCCTCCGCGTACCACACGCGGCCTTGCGCGTCGAGGATGACGTTCCCCGCGTTCGAGGGCCCGCCATTGTTGAGCGTTTGCGTGATCCACGTGGCGCCACCGTCGTTGCTGTACACGCAGCGCTCGCCAAGACCGGTCGCGTAATAGACGAGGACGACTTGCCCCGCGGCGCCAGCCGCGAGCCAGGGACGGTCCGCGATGGCGGCAGCGCCCACGACGTAGTTCGTGTTCGTCCAGGTCTTGCCCAGGTCATGCGAAGCAGACACGGCGATGACCTCGCCTTGCGTGTCGGCCGCGTACAGCGTGCCAGCGGCATCGAGCGCCAATGGCCGACCGTCCGTGAAGGCGCCTGGAAGCTCTGGAACGTCGCGGTGCGCCCACGTCGCGCCGTGGTCCATCGAAACGTGCAGGCCCGACGAGTCCCCGATGAGGACGCTGGCACCATCGGGGGCGATGAGGATCATTGGCTCGGCGCCGCCCGAGACGGCCGAGGCCGGCGCGTTTCCCGCTCGTAGCGCGGGGGCCAGGAACATTGGCGCCTGCCCACCTGGCGCAGCAACAGGAACGAGGACGATCACGAGGACGCTGAGAACAAGTATGCCAAGCCTACCCATGCCTCCTGGAACGCGTTGCCTGACAAATAACCGACTCCTGCGTCTCTGGTCGTTTCGGCGAGCCGGCTGTCGTGATGCCAGGATAACCAAGATATGCCCCAAGGCGCTGGGCAAAGCAGATGACTGACTACGAGACCCTCCAAGCGACGACGCACCGCATCGGACGCACGGGCTTCATCGAGGTCGCACGCAGGCGCCTCAAGGAGGAGGACGCCCAGACGGACTTCATCATGGTGGCCCGTGGGTTCTATGCGAAGGACGGCGGCAAGAAGTGGACGCGCTACGTCACCATCCCTGACGAGCCCGACGCCAGGGAGTGGCTCGCACGACAGGTGAGGGATCTCTGAGGAAGGAGCCGGGCGCAAGGTTCTTTCCGCACCGCGCCCGATGGCCGTCCCGTGCGTTGCCGGACGTCGCTTGCGCTCGTTCTGGTCATCTTTCTGGCGATGCCCGGGTGCCTCGACCTCGCGCCTGCCCGCGTGCCCGACCGCTTCCTTGAGGGCGCCGGCGGGAACGGCTGGTCCAAGAACTTCTCCGCAAGCCAGCGCGAGCCTGTCTCTCAGGGCAGCCTCGTCAAGACGCAGACGCTCGTGTACGAGGACCACGCTAACTCGCCCTACGTGGGATCCCTCAGCGTCATCACGCTGCGCGCGTTGCTGCGGCCAAGCGAAGAGAAGCTCCGCCCAATGATATCCGAGCGGATCAAGGAGCAAGCGGAAAGCAATGGTATCCGGATCCAGAGCGGGAGCGAGGAGGGCACGCGCACGGACGCCAACGGCGCGGAGGCGTTCTGGTTCGTGCACAATGGCACCGTGGAGAGGCCCGGCTTCTTCGCCCAGTCCGCCCAAGTGAAGGTGTACGGTGAGATATTCCAGTGCCCCACCCAGAAGACGGACGTCATCACCGTGGGCCTCGCGCAGACGACGGACGTGAAATCAATCGGGGGCGTGGTCATCCCGAGTGACCCCGACTACTCGACGTGGGGCGAGATCGTGGCCGACCCCAGTGCCAGCATCGAGGGGTATCGCAGGAGCGATGGGCTCTCGTACAACGTCCAATGCTGATGCCCCAACTCTTCATATACCGGCGGCCGCTTCGCGCCGCTGTATGGTCGCCAAAGGCTCCCTCGTGCGGGTCGATTACGAAGCGTGGACAGAAGAGGGAGAACTCTTCGACACGACGAAACGCGACGTCGCGAAGGCCCACAACAAGTTCAACGAGGAAGTCGTGTACCAGCCCCTCCCCGTCCTGGTGGGAAGCGGCCGCGTCATCCCCGGCTTCGACGAGGCCCTCATGACCGCGGACGTCGGCAAGGAGCAGGACGTCACGTTCCCGCCGGACAAGGCGTTCGGCCCGCGCGACCCCAGCAAGGTCGATACGATCCCGCTGCGCGAGTTCCAGAAGCAGGAAGTCACGCCCTACCCCGGCATGCGCCTCCAGCACTCGGGCAAGATGGCGACCGTCGTGAACGTGAGCCCGGGCCGCGTGCGCATCGACTACAACTCGCCCCTTGCCGGCAAATCGCTCCGCTACAAGTTCACCGTCACCGAGGAGGTCACTGACCCCCAGCAGAAGGTCATGGCCTTCATCGAGCTTGCTTACGGCCAAGGCAAAGCAGACGGCTTCAAGATCGAGGCGAACGGCGAGACGGTCAACATCACGCTGCCCGACTCGTGCAAGTACGATCAGCGCTGGTTCGTCGCCAAGTACCGCCTCGTGAGCGACCTGCGCACGTACGCGGGTGCCCGCACGACGCGTTTCATCGAGGAGTACGTCACGGAAGAAGCGCGACCCACGGTCACTGACTCGCACACCCACGCGGACGGCACGGTGCACGAAGGGCCCAGTCACGAGTGAGAGAAGGTCCTGCCTGAGCGTGATATCTTGACGCCCCGTGCTCTCGTCGTCACGGGCTCGCTCGTCCTCGTCGTCGCACTACTGCTTGCCGCGCTTGGTGCGTCGCTGCGTGGCTCATTCAACCCCGCGTGCGACTCGTGCGCGCCGCTTTCCTCGCGGGTCCTGTTCTTCTCCGCGTTGCCAGTTAGCATCATCGGCGCGCTCCTCGTGGGGATGGGGCTCGCACGGCGGGAAGCCGTTGCCGAAGAATTTGACAGGACACCGTGAGCCATGACGACGAGTGGCGCCGATGTCGGGTGTAGCGCACGTGGCGTGGTCTGGTCGTTTGCGAGCGCTCCCGATTGGACGCAGCCGCGCGCCCAGGGCTCTCGGTCAAGACCGGCCGTCGGCCAACCCTTTTGAAGCGGACTCGCGCTGCCCAAGACAATGAGCGCGCTCCGTGAGGCCCTCGTTTCCTGTGGCGCCGTCCGCTTTGGCGAATTCACCCTCGCAAGCGGAGCCAAGTCCAAGTACTACGTCGATATCAAACGCGCCTCGACCGATCCCAAGGTCCTCAAGCTAATGGGCGACGGCCTCGGCGCTCGCGCTCGCGGCGCCACGCGCATCGCCGGCATGGAGCTGGGCGCGGTCCCCCTCGCGGCGGCGGCATCGCTGGCGAGCGGCATCCCGTTCATCATGGTGCGAAAGAAACCCAAGGGGCACGGCACGAACACGCAGCTCGAGGGCGTGTACGAGCCCGGTATGGAGGTCGTCGTGGTGGAGGACGTTACCACGAGCGGCGGGAGCAGCGCGGAGGCGGTCAAGGTGCTGCGCGAGGCGGGGCTCAAGGTCACGAAGGTCGTCACTGTCGTGGACCGCGAGGCGGGGGCGGCCAAGGCGTTCGCGGAACTGGGCGTCGAGTTCGAGTCACTCGTGACGGCGAGCGAACTGCTGAAGGAGGCCAAGCTGTGAGTTGTGCGGCTATCCACGCAAAGACCCCAAGACCCAAAGACCCAAAGCGTTTGGAGTCCTGGGGTCTTGGAGTCTTGGCGAGGAGGGTCGCAGGATGATCAAGATCCTTCTGGTGGGAGGCGGCGCCCGCGAGCACGCCATCGCCGACGCTATCGTCCGCTCCGGCGGCACGCTCTACGCGATGCTCGCCAACAAGAACCCCGGCATCCTTGGCCTCGCCAAGGACCACGTCCTCGCCAAAGACACGGACGGTGCCGCGGCGGCGGAAGCGGCCAAGCGCTTCGGCGCCGAGCTTGCTATCGTGGGGCCGGACGCGGCCCTCGCGGCTGGCGTGACGGACGCGCTGCAACAGGCCGGCGTCAAGGTCGCAAGCCCCACGAGGGCAGCCGCCGAGATCGAGTGGAACAAGGCCTTCATGCGCGACCTGCTGGAGAAGCACCAGCTCCCTGGCCGAGTTCGCTATCAGACGTTCCGGAGCATGACGGGCGTGCGCGAGGCCATCTCCTCGATGTGGCCCGTCGCAGTGAAGCCCATCGGGCTCACTGGTGGAAAGGGTGTGAAGGTGAGCGGCGAGCACGTCCTCACAGTGGATGATGCCGTCGCGTACGCGAAGGAGTGCACGGCGGGCGGTGGGGCTTGCATCATCGAGGAGAAGATCGATGGCGAGGAGTTCTCGCTGCAAGCCTTCTGCGACGGCACTGACCTCGTGCCGATGCCTGCCGTGCAGGACCACAAGCGAGCCTTCGAGGGGGACGATGGCCCCAATACGGGAGGCATGGGCTCGTACTCGGGGCCAGACGGATCGCTCCCGTTCCTCACGCGCGCCGAATACGACCAGGGCGTCGCGATCCTCCGGCGCATCCTGCAAGCGATGCGCACCGAGGGGCGGCCCTTCGTCGGGCCGATCTACGGCCAGTTCATGCTATCACGCGCTGGGCCGCGTGTCATCGAGATCAACGCGCGCTTCGGCGACCCCGAAGCCATGAACGTGTTATCGCTCTTCGAGGGGGACTTCGTCGAGACGCTGCGCGCGATGGCCGATGGCCACGTCGCGCGAGCGGGGGTGAAGTTCTCGCACGACGCAAGCGTGTGCAAGTACGTCGTGCCCGAGGGCTACGGCGTGAGGTCCATGGCTGACCAGCCCGTCGTCGTGGACGAGCCCGCGATAAACGCGTCCGGTGCCCGTGCGTACTACGCCGCGGTCAATCAGACAGGCGGTGCGGTCGGCGGCGTCGTGGAAGCCCGGACGACGACAAGCCGAGCGGTCGGGATCGTGGCGCGCGGTGTAAGCATCGCCGAGGCGAACGCACGCGTGGACGCGGCGCTCAAGCACGTCACGGGGCCGCACCTCTTTCACCGGCGAGACATCGGCACGCAATCGTTGCTCGACAAGCGCGTCACTCGCATGCGCCACGTGCGGGGCGAGACGCACTGAGCGACATCGAGCTCGTCGAGTCCGCCCTGCGCGCTCTGCGTCGCTACTACCACGAGCACGGACCACCCTACGTGGGGCGCGCGCTGCATGATGGCCCCGACGTGTTCTGGTCCTGCAGTGGCGTGCCAGTTGCCGCAGCGAACGCGATCCTCGGCGGCCGCTTCGCCGATGAGGACGATGGCGTAGAGAACGTCCTTTCGCACTTCGACGGTTTCCCGGTGGATTGGGAGGTCGCACCCGTGGACGTGACGCCAGGGCTTTGCGCTGCGCTCATGCGGCGCGGGTATGCGCAGATCGACCTTCGCCCAGCGATGCTCCGCTCGCTCGCCGATGCTCCCGTACTGCGGGACGTGCAAGGCTGCATGATATCTCAAGTGCGGGGCGCGGATGACATGGCGGACATGGCGCTCGTCATGAGCGAGGCGTTCCTCATGCAGGATAGCGGCTCGGGGTGGCTGCGTTATCACCGTGCGATGGGCGAGCCGTTGCCGCCGCCTTACGTGCAGCTGGTGGCACGCGTGGGCGGTGAGCCCGTGGCGGCTGCTGCCATGATGCCGCACGCTGGCGTGGCGGGCATCTACGCGGTGGGCGTGCGGACCGCGTGGCGCGCTCGCGGCTTGGGCGCAGCCATCACGCTCGCCGCGCTCGATGAGGGGCGGCGCCGAGGGTGCCACACCGCGATGCTCCAAGCCACGCCCGCCGGCCTGCCGGTCTATCAGAAGCTCGGCTTTCGCGTCGTGTGCCAGCACGAGGTGTGGAGCGACAGCACCGGGACTTGAACGAGGGAGGCCCCGGGGCACAACTTCTCTCTTGGATCCGAACGCCAAGAAGCAAAGAAGCCAAGAATCCAGGCTGGCTGCGAGACCGCCCGACGATTGGCGTCTTGGCGTATTC
>JBAZZN010000078.1:0-10172 GCA_041658815.1 Thermoplasmatota archaeon | reverse complement strand
CCCACGCGCGAAGCACCCCGTCGTCTGCACGCGCCGCGCGTTTCAAGCCACAGGCGCTGCTCGTGGGGGGCGGGAACACCATGCTACGCGCTGCCCCCCTCGCCATCGCATTCCTCCTCGCTGCCAGCTTGACCATCATCGCGACGCCAATCAGCGAGGCCTCCACCTGCAACCCCGCGTACCCTGAAGTGTGCGCCGCCATGGATCTCGTCGTCGGCACCGGGAACCGCGTGTGCGAGCGCGCCGTCCACGAGCGCTGCACCGTGCTGGGGTGAAGGGGAACGTGACCCGCTCGTCAGCGGTCCGCGTCACGGCCCACGACACGCCGGTGAAGGCATGGCGCGGAGTCTCCGCGGAGTGCGGGCGGCGAGCGGGTGGTTGGGGATGACCGCGCGGACCTCTTGAGCGTTCTCCCCTAATGCCCGTGCGAGCCCAGGAACTTGTGCGGGTCCTTGTCGAAGCTGCGCTTGCAGCCTGGCGCGCAGAAGTAGTAGGTTTGTCCAGCGTGCTCGGATTTGCCGCCGGGCGGCTTGGCCATGTCCACGTTCATCTTGCAGACGGGGTCCACGGCGGTCCCGGCTGCGGCTGGCTTCTTGAATCGGTCGAGGAGACCCATGTTGTGGTGACATGCCGCGCGTCTTCTTTGGTTTTGTGCTTGACGTTCGTCAAGTCGTTGCGACCACGCTTAGACGTCCGCACCAAAACCATTGAGCCGCCTGCTCGGGTGAGTGGGCTCACGAGTCTGATGAGCGCGTGGGGAGTGCGGCGTCCTGGGACCAAGTTCGAGCCTGACCGCGTCGTGCGGCTCACTTGCGGTCATTGTGGCCGCGCCGTGTCCGCGCATGGGGCGACTGGGGCTTGCCCCTCTTTGTTCGAGTACGTCTTCCGCCTCACGCGGAGGCGCCGCGTGGGCCCTGGCCGCGGTCTTTGATCAGTCATGAGGAAGGGCACGGTGGGGGGATGTTGGGGGTGAAGAAAAGGTTGGGGGCGCCATGCGCCCCCGACCCGTCGGTTCGAGCTAGTTGTTCAGAGAAGCTCGCGGCGGGGTTGGTGGATGAAGTGGAGCGCGTTCTTGAGGTCCGCTTCCGTGCCCACGCCCTCGACGGCCGCCTTGCTCAATGCTTCCCCCAAGAGGAAGATGGCCATCTGGTGCGCGCGGCGGTCCCGGTGCAGAGAAACTGGGGTCACGCCCAGTTTGTCGTACGCCGTGAAGTACTCGATGTCCTTCGTGATATGCGTCGCTTCGAAGGTGCGCCGCATCTGAAAAAGCAGAGCGTGCAACCTAATCATGTCTTCTTTTCGCATGTGCATCCCATCCCGCGTGAGCGGTAGGCCTTATAGTCCAGCGGCAGTAGAAATACCTACCCAAATAACCGGTTGCTGGGTTGCTTCCTTTGTTTCGCGTAGAAGGCGCGTGTTTGTCGCTTCGCCGAAAACGGAAACTGCGAACGCGCAGGTAGGTCGGGCGCTCGAACGTTCTGCGTGCTGCGGCGGGCCGTTCTCCTCATCGTGGCGACCATCCTCGTGGGTGGCTCGCTTGGCGCTTCGCTTGCGCGCGACGAGATCTCTTTCAACTCGATCCGGCGCCACGATTTCAACGCCATCGCGGTCACGCGCGAGATGGGGCCCGCGTCCAGCGCGCCGCTCATCGTGCGCGTCCACGTCGTTGGCGATGCGGCCAGCACCGATATCTCGGAGCCCATCGCATGGCTCCAAGAGAACGCCAACGTCGTCATCTTGCCGGCGAGGGACGGCGTTCCGCTCTACCTCACGGCGCGGGATCTCTCCGCGACGAGCGGTCGCGCGACGCTTGGCGCGACAGTGGACACGGGGATGGCGGTCGAAGTGGGAGCCCCCCGCGTGGCGCCTTGCGTCATCGCGCACGAAGTGCTCCACTTCCTGGGCCTCGGGCACGTGAGCGACCCCAAGAACATCATGTACGCGGAGTGCTCGCGCAACCAGCTCTTGATCGCCGAGTTGACGAGCGAGCAACGCGCGCAAATCGACGCGACCAGCGAGGTGCTCGCGACGACGCTGATGGGCGTCGTGCAGTGGGCATCGCGATGAGGCGACTGAGCACGAAGCATCCTCCTGAAATCAGGTCGCGCGATTGACATCCACGCGAACTACCTTGACTGGTCCTTTGTAGGTCGAGTCACCATTCGCCTCACTAGCATCCGTGAAGGCGACGAACAGGTTTCCCTTCGCTGACCATGCGGCGCCCAGGTATTCGCGCAGGACGAAGATCCCGTCCTCATCGCAATTCACTCGATTGCAGAAGGGACCGACGTAGGCGGGTGAATCCGATGCTTGGACCTGGAAGAGCGACGACGTGGCATTGGGGTCTAGGATTACAGCTCTGGGGTACCACGCAGTGTCCTTGGGTAGCTTGTGCAAGTCACCAGTCGCGTTGGTGCCATAGTATGCGACGGCAAGTTGGCCATCTGGTGACACCGCAAGCATCGGTTGCACGGCTGTTCCCGTGAGCCCGAGGCGCACAGGATCGCTCCAACTGACGCCGTGGTCCGCGCTGCTTGTGAGCCACAGGGAGGCTGTCTCTGATGGATCAGGCGCGGACCACACGAGGAGGAGTCGCCCGTCAGGCGTCTTGCCGCCACTCATCGATAAGGGAGCAGTCTCGTAATAGGGCATAGCGACCTGGTGGATCGTGAAGGATGCGCCATCGTCTGTGCTCAGTGCCACCGCGGGTTGCATGTGGCTCCCGTGGTCATTCGAGATCTGTAGTGGAATGGCGAGATCTTTTCCCAGGAACACCGGCCGCAATCCCAGCCAGACGCCTCCGCGCGGCGCAATGGCGGATGGGCCTTGCCACGAGGTCCCACCGTCGTCGCTCCATTGGTAGAGGAATTGTCCGTCCTTGGGCACGAGCTTGTCAGTGGGCTTTCCCATTGTCATGAATGTGGACCCGAGTCTGCCCGTCGGCGAAGCCGCGATCCACGGTCGATCGATTGGGGGCTCCTTGGCGATCGCTGTCGCTTTCATCTGCCACGTGTGACCGCCGTCTTCCGAACTGACGAGATTCGCGTTGAAGAACGGGAACACGGAGTTGGAGAGCGTGGTCGCGTAGAAAGTGTTCCCTTCTGAGATCAGGTCAATATCGCAGACGCAACCAACGGTCTTCGTCGTTTGGCCGAAGGCGAGTTCGAAGGTCTTGCCGAGGTCATGGGAAACCCAGAGTGGCCCACCCATGTCCACGGGCGTGCTCGTGGTGTGTCCCGACGCGGCCATGATTACTACGTCGTCGCCACCGTTCGTCGCAACGGTCGGTTCGACGCCTCTCCCCACCGGGAGCTCAACGGGAAGCCCAACGGTGACGTGCCAAGACTGTGTTGAAGCGCTGGACCCAGGAGAGAAGAAGGGTGGCGGTGGCGCGTTCATGTCCGACTGGACGCTTGCACACCCAGCGAGCACGGAAGCGATGGTGACCGAGAGGATGAAGCGGCGCCAGAGAAGCAACTCATTGCCTCCTTGGCGCGCTTCAATCGATATCATGGTTCAGCCGACGTAGCAGTAGTCAGTAACCCAGGCGCCGCAGGTTTCCGTCTCAATGCAGCCGTTGTTGTTGGTGGTGCATTCGCAGTTCGAATCGACGACCCCATTGCACTTGCCACCCAGCGGCGAAGTGCCATCGATCCCAGCACTCGCGCTTCCCGAGAACACCACGATTGCAGCGACGAGCGCCAACGCCATGAGGCTTTCTTTGAGCATTGTTTTCAAGTCTCCAACCAGCCCTTCCGGTTGACACTTCAACGCCCCCCCCCATATTGGAATCTTTCGGAAGCGTTAAGACATGTCGCACTGACTCGTCCGCAGGACTTCACGATGGCGATGCCCGCGAGGCCCGGTTGGGACGCGCTGCGGCATTCTCCCACGCCTTTTGCGGCTGACGCCGGCCTTCCCTTCTTGGACCAGCGCCAGGTCCACGTCATCACGCGGGGGAACGTGGACGGCATCGTCTCGTCCGCCTTCTGTTTCTCTCTTCACCCGGACGCGCGCGTGAGCTACGTGCCCAGCGCGACGAGCGCCGTCGAGCTCCTTCGGAAGGACATCTCAACGCGGCACTTCTACCTCGTCGATATTGGCCTCACGCCCAAGCTCATCAAGACGCTCAACATGAAGGGCCGCACGGCGCAGCGCATCACCCTCATCGATCACCACCAGCAGACGGCTTTCCACGCGCACGAGCTGGGAGCGCACGTGGAGGTCGTCGTTGGCAACGGCGGTAGCGCGGCCAGCATCGCGCTCGACCACTTCTCCGCGGCCCACGGGCTCCCCATCACGGAGGAGCTCTCGCGCCTCGCGGCAGTCGCGGACCTTGTCGAGTACGGGACGAGCCGACACACCGAGTGGGCCATGGCCGAGTTCGGGCTCGATCGCCTCGAGGAGGAAGCCGAGCATCTTGACTTCTCGTGGCGCCTCGAGGTCGAGGATGACCGCTTCCGCGCGAACACTGGCCGTCGCCTTGCCAAGGGCATCTGGCCCAGCGAAGTGCCCGAGGTCAAACGGCGTTACCTCCAGATGGTCAACGAGAACCGCTGGATCAAGGCGCAAGAACGCGTGCGCTCCCGCGTCATCATGAAGAACAACGTGGCTCTCCTCCACTTCGGCAAGCGCAAGCCATCCCTCTTGGGGTTCGGAACGCGCGCGCTCACGAGCGTGGCACGCGAGCAAGGTGCCTGCGTCGCCATGCTCGTGAACCGGCGCAAGGACCAAGCCAGCATCGCTCTACGCGCGACGGGCGACACGGATCTTAACCTCGGCCTCTTCGTCGAGGAATTCACGAACAAATACGGAGTCGTCGGCGGGGGGCACCCCACGAGCGCCGGGGCGAAGATCCACGCGCGACACCTCGCGCTCTTCCTCGAAGAAGTGTTCACGAGCGCCTAAAGTGTGAATTGCCCCTGGTCCTGTACCATGATGCTTCATAGCTCCACGCGCGGACCTTCCTCTCGATGCTCGTCCTCGAGCCCACTGGCGAACTTGCGGTTCCCAGCCCGACTGGCGTGCGCTTGCTGGGCATCGAGGCCGTTCAACGACCGCGTTGGCCAGCGCTCCGGCACGTGTTCGACTTGGGTGAGGACGCGGGGCTCCACGTCGAAGTGGACCTGCACGGCGACGTTAGCGCGTTCGGCGTCGGCTACACGATGGCAGCTGACGAGCTGCTGACGGCGCTGTGATCAGACCCGCCTTCGGCCATTCAGCGACTATGCGGCGGCACCGCGCATCGGCAGGCTCTTGCCGCTCGCTGGCCGTCGCGTCCCTGTGCCCCTCCTTGCCGGTCACGTTTGGCGCCCCGACGAGGGGTTCGTGGAGGGGTGGCTGCGGCACGATGGCGAGCGCATCGCCGCTCGCGGCGAGGGTGCTCCGCCGGAGGAGCCAGCCGCGCGGGGCGTCATCCTTCCCGCGCCGCTCAACGCACACACCCACGTGGGCGACCGCGTCGCCCGCGGGCGAGATCTGCGTGGGCTGACGCTCGCCCAAGTCGTGGCTCCGCCCGATGGCCTCAAGCACCGCATCCTCCGCGAGACGACGCGTGAGCGCTTGCTTGATGGCATGCGCTTGGCGCTCCTCGAGCTCGAAGCCGCGGGCTGCCGCACGTTCATGGATTTCCGTGAGGGCGGCCCCGATGGCGCGCTCCTCCTTCGCGAGGCCGCTGCGGGCACCGCACTGAAGCCCATCATCTTCGGGCGCGTGGGTGGTGGCTGGGTGGAAGCGGACGTCGAGGCGATGCTCGCCATAGCGGACGGGTTCGGGCTTTCGGGTCTCTCTGATAGCAAGGGCGACGTTCCCGAGCGCGCCTCGGCCATCTCCCGTCGCTTGGGCAAACGCTTCGCGCTCCATTTTTCTGAGGAGAAGCGCGAGGACGCCTCGCGCGCCGTGGAGTTGCGCCCCGACTTCATCGTGCACGCGACGCATTGCACGCGCGAGGACCTCGCGGCGTTCGCTGCCGCGCGCATCCCCATCGTGCTGTGCCCGCGCTCGAACGCGCTCTTCGGCGCGTTCCCTGACTTCGCGGCCATGCTCGATGCTGGCGTTCCCCTCGCGCTTGGCAGCGACAACGCGATGTTCCACCCGCTCGACTCGGTGCTCGACGCGCGCCTCCTTGCCCAGCGCTACCCGCGCGTTCCCAAGGACCGCATCGTGGAAGCGCTGGTGGGGCAGCCGCTCCGCATGGCGAGCGACGAGGACGTCATCGTGCTCAGCGGCGACTTGTTCGGCCACGAGCCGCCAGCTGTCGTTTGGCGCTCGTGGACAAAGGGTTAATCCGAATAGGCCGCTCGCATGCGCCGATGACCGATGCGAAGCGCCGCGTCCTCCAAGCGCTGGAGCGCATCCGCCCCGCACTCCAGATGGATGGTGGCGACATCCGTCTGGTCGAGTGGCACGAGTCCGAGGGGCTCGTCCGCGTCGAGCTGGAAGAGGCGGGTTCACCCCATGGGGTCTCGTCGTCTTGCAACACGTCGTCTTGCACCGCATCTTCCACGACCATGATGCAGGGCGTGGAGCGCGTGCTCAAGCAGCTCGTGCCAGAAGTGCGGGTCGTAGAGGCTGCTTAGTTTGACGCAAGTCGAGACGCGCCCTTGGTTCATCCTGGGCTACGTTCACCTCGCTGCCGCGGCGCTCCTCGCGCTCCTGGCGGCGGCACCGCCCCCGGTCTTCCCCGCCCAGCTCCATTATCTCGTGGGCGCCTCCGGCGTGTTCCTCGTCGGAGGCGCGCTCGCGTACGGCTTCGCGTCGCCCTTCACGAAGCGAGAGGTGCGCTCCGCGTGGCTCTCGCAGGCCGCCATCGCGTTCGTGTTCGCGGGCGACGGGCTCATCTTGCTGACGACCATCATCCACGGCGACACGATGCGCGCCGCCACGCTCCTCTATGGCGCCGCGTTCCTCGTGGTGCCCATCGACCTCCTCATCACCGCGACCGCGGGCGCACGCTGGCGCGACGGCATCGCCCTCTATGCCAAGGACCAGCCCTTTCGCCTCGGTGATATCATGGCTGTGACGAGCTTCGCGCTCTCGCTCCTGATGCTCTTTGGCGCGGGCGCGCTCCTCGTGTGGTTCCCGCGCCGCTTGCCATCGGCCGGGCTTGTCCTCTTCACGCTTGGCTATGCGCTTCCCTTCTTCGCTGGGATCCTAGTCTTCCTCCTGCCGCGAAACGCCAAACGCAAGCTCGACGGCATAACGCTCGTTGGCGCCGCGCTCGTCGTGGAGTCCATCGCCGCCATCTCGCTGGCGCTCGCCTTCCTGTTCCCGCGTGTCGTGGACTTCCGCTTGCCCAGCGCGGGCGTGCTGCTCGCGATCCTCCTTTGCGGCGCCGCGTTCCTCCGCATCAAGTTTCCCCAGCCACACGGCGCGCAGGTACGCCGGGCGCTGCCGCTCCTTAGGGCCAGCGCAGCGCTCGCCCTCTTGGCGGGCGTCGCGCTCCCGCTCTCCCTGGCCGGGGGTGGGCCTGGCCCGCTATTCGGGCCCGCGGCCTACGCCGTGCTGCTCCTGTGCGCGTTCCTCGCGGCGACATGCACGCTGTTTGGCGCGCCGATCCTCCTGAACGCGGTCCCCCGGGAGGGAAGCTGGGCCAAGTGGTCGGGCGTGCTTGCCATCACGGGGCTCTTCCTCGTCGCGCCCGCGTTCCAGTACTCGCGCGCCGCCTTCCCCGGCGCCATCATCATGGTGCTTTCCGCCATGCTGCTCCTTTGGGGGCTGGCGCCGCTGCGCTCGCCGCGGCGCGATTGCGATTGAGGGCGTTGGGTGCTTGCGGCGCTGCTCTCGCGGTCCCGCGCAGCGACCAATGCTCCTTACGTGCCCACGGTGTTGCAGCGCTCCATGATCCACAAGCTCGTCAGCTATCAGGTGCGCAAAGACGTCGTCCCCCAAGCCCTCGCCGCGGTGCGAGCGTTCGCGGACGAGGTCAACCGCAAGGAAGGCGGCACCGCGAAGTACGAGGCGTGGCAAGGGAAGGAGGACCCCACCCGCTTCACTCACCACATGGCGTTCCGCACGCCAAGCGCCGAGAAGTACCACCAGACAACGCCTTGGTGCAAGGCGTTCGTCGCGGCGCTTCACCCGCTTTGCGTTGAGCAGCCCGTGTCCTTCGAAGTGCTGCCGGTCATGGGCGAGTGAACGCGAGCGCTCGGGGCGACTCGGGCGCCTCGTGAGAAGCCTCGCAGCGACCCAAGCTCTTTTCATGGGAACGCGGCTTGGCCGACTCGTGGCCCGCCTCCGCCTCGTCGTCCTCGCCTCTGGACGCGGCTCGAACCTGGAGAGCTTGCTTCGGGCATCCAAGGAGGGCCGCATGGACGCGGAAGTCGTCCTCGTCGCGAGCAACAAGACGGACGCCCGAGCGCTCGAAGTGGCGCGCAAGGCAGGCGTGCCGACCTTCGTCTCGCCAAGCAAGGGACGCGCGCAAGCCGAGCACGAGCGCGAGCTGCGCCCCGCCATCGACGCCGCGCGGCCCGACCTTGTGCTGCTCGCGGGCTACATGCGCATCCTGACGCCCGACTTCATCCGCGCGTACGAGGGGCGGCTCCTCAACATCCACCCAGCGCTCCTGCCATCGTTCCCGGGCCTCGACGCGCAGGCCCAAGCGCACGCGGCGGGCGTCCGCATCGCCGGCTGCACGACCCACTTCGTCACGGAGGACGTGGACGCGGGCCCCATCGTGATGCAGGCAGCCGTAGCGATCCCACCAGGTGCAAGCGTGGAGGAAGTGCGTGCGCGCATCCTCAAGGCGGAGCACGAGCTCTACCCGCGCACCGTGCAACTCCTCGCCACCAAGAAGGCGAGCTATCAAAATGGTCGTGTCGTGTTCGACTCTCTCGCAGTGAGTGCGGCGCACGGCGCCCCATTGGTCTCGCCTGAGGTGCGTGGGTGAACGAGGCTGATGCCCTCGCCCTGTTGGACGGCCGCGCGCGTTTCGGCATGAAGCCAGGACTCGCCACGATCGACGGAATGCTCTCGGTCCTCGACGATTTCCATCAGGACCTCAAGGTCGTCCACGTGGCCGGCACGAACGGCAAGGGCAGCGTATGCGCGATGATCGCGGCCGCCCTCGAAGCCGCTGGCCACCGGACCGGCCTCTACACGAGCCCGCACCTCATCCGCTTCCACGAGCGCATCCGCGTGAATGGCACTGATATCACTGGCAAGCAGCTGGCTGCGGCGATGGACCGCATCAAGCCCGCGCTCGACAAGTTCCCCGAAGCCACCTATTTCGAGGTCGCGACAGTGCTGGCGCTTCGACACTTCGTGGACGCGGGCGTCGCGGTCGCCGTGCTCGAAGTCGGCCTCGGCGGTCGCCTTGACGCGACGAACGTGTACGCGAAGCCGCTCGTGACCATCGTCACGAACATCTCGCTGGAGCACACGGAAGTGCTCGGGAACACGAAAGAGGCGATCGCGCGCGAGAAGGGCGGCATCATCAAGCCCGGCGCACCTTTAGTGACGGGCGCGAGCGGCAATGCGCTGCAAGAACTGCGCGCCCTCGCGATCGAGTGCGGTTCGAGCGCGCGCGTGCTGGGCGACGACTTCGTGCCCATCGCCGGCAGCGCCGAGCTCGATGGCCAGACATTCGACGTGGACGGCCTGCGCGAGTATGGTCCGCTTCGCATTCCACTCGTTGGCGAGCACCAGATCGAGAACGCCGCACTCGCGCTCGCCGCGCTCGACGCCATCGACGCGTCAGGCTTGCGCGTGCCGATCGATGCGGCGCGTCGCGGGCTTGATCGCACGCGCTGGCCTGGGCGCTTGCAGCGTATCCCCGGCAAGCCGACGTTGCTGTTGGATGGTGCGCACAACCCCGCCGGCATGCTGGCGCTCGTCTCGCACCTGGAGCGCATGGACCTCAAGCCAGTCGTGGTCTTCGGCGCGCTCATGGAGAAGGACTGGGCCCTCATGGTCGAGATGCTCGCGCCGCGCGTGCGCGATGCTATCGTGACGCGCGTCCCGACGCCTCGAAGCGTTGACCCGATGGAGCCCGCGCGCATGTTCAGCCAGATGGGCGTCTTCGGCATGGTCGTCGATGAGCCCGGTCACGCGCTCCGCACGGCGGAGGGCATCGCAGGGCCAAGCGGCATCGTGCTCGTCACGGGAAGCCTTTACCTCGTGGGCGAGATCATGGCGCGGCTGGAGGAACGATGAGGACGTGGAGTATCCGCGGT
>JBAZZN010000077.1:0-10185 GCA_041658815.1 Thermoplasmatota archaeon | reverse complement strand
CATGCCGCGTGCTTCGACGTCCTCGCGGTGCTCGAGCACGAGGCCAACGGCTCCCATGCCGATGATCATGCCGTGGCGGCGCTTGTCGAACGGGAGCGCGCCGTCCTCGACGTTGGCGGCCGTCGTGGCGGCGCCGCTCGCAAGGAAACCGCTGCCGATCCACTCCAGGAGGTTCTCGCTCGTGACGTCGTCGGCACCGACGACGATGACGCGTCGGCACCGGCTCGTCCGCAGCCAGTCCTCGGCGATAGCGATGGCTTGCGTTGTGCTGCTGCACGCTGCGTTCACTTGCGTGTTCGGCCCGCGAGCACAGATCGTTTCAGCTAGCTCCGCGTGCCCCATGGAGAGTACGCTGAAGAGGAAATGGCGGTTGAAATGCTCAAGCTGGTCGGCATCGCCGACCGCTTGACCAAGCTCATGCGCGTGGCGCGCGTAGAACGCCGAGACGCGCGGCTTCTTGTCGTCTGGCACCGCGTGCAACATCTCATGATAGAACGCGTCCAGCTCGCGAAGCGTCTTCACGGCGTACCGGCGCGCGAGCGACTTGCTCACTTCGCGCACGAAGTTGTCGTACCCGGGGAACGCGCTCGCGAAGACGATGCCCGTCTCGTCCTGCAAGTGCTCGGGCAGGACCCAATCGCCGGGCAGCGTCTTCCCGGTGGTCGTCTTGATGGTCTCGCGCACCATCGGGATGCCAGCGTCGAAGAGCGCCTCGTACGCGGCCGCGATGGCGAGCTTGCTCGTGATATCAAGAGTCGCGAGTAGTTTCTCGGGGACGAAGTAGTCCTTCCCCATGTCCAGTTCGCCGCGGCGGCCAGCGAGCTTGAGCACGTCGGCCGCGTCCTTCACGGCCTCCATGCGCGGCTCGCCTGTGTCCTTCACGAGTCTGACGATATCCTTCTCGATGAACGTTCGAGCCCACTTGGGGTCCAGCTTGTCGATGCGGTTCTCGCCCGCGAAGAGGCGCTCGAAATTGCTGTCGTCGAACACGCGGCGACTCTGTCCGGGCAGGCCCATGGCGGCGCCGCTCACGACGACGTCCGCAGGCACGAGGCCGTACTTCTCGAACGCGGCGCTCGCTTCCTGCACGCCCCGAAGCTCGGCGCGCATCGCGCTGAGATCCTGCCTGAACTGCAGTTCCATCCCGAGGCTTGCGAGTTTCCCGAGCGCAGCATAGAGCGTCCCGAGGTCGCCTGTCTTCGGGTGGTTCGTGACGAGTGAGATCGCCTGGTTGCCAAGCGTCGCGTCCACGAACCCGGCGAGCGCACGTTTTGGGCCCACTTCGATGAAGATGCGGGCGCCCGCTTGGTGCATGGCGGTCAGTTCCTTGACCCACTCGACGGGGGCGGCGACCTGCTTCGCGAGGATGTCGCGGATCGCAGCGGGGTCGTTCGGGTAGGGCGTCGCGTCCACGTTCGTGTAGCACACGACGCGCGGCGCGCTGAAGGTGAGGCGTTCGAGGACCCGGCGCAGCGGCTCGCTGGCGGGCGCTACGATGCTCGTGTGGAACGCGGCGCTCACGGGGAGAAGCATCGCATCGACGCCCCTCGCTTTCGCGAGATCCATCGCCTTCTTGACGCTGGGCGTGTCGCCTGCGATGACGGTCTGGGCGGGGCAGTTCTTGTTCGCGGCGACCACGTAGCCCTTTACTTCGCGGAGGATGGCTTCGGCTTGCTCGGGGCCGCAGGAGAACGAGGCCATGAGGCCCTTGTCGGGCACGTGCACGTTCGCCATCTCCTTGCCGCGCGCGCTGACCGCGGTGAGGGCATCGGAGAACGATAGCACGTCCGCTGCGACGAGGGCAGCGTACTCGCCAAGCGAGTGCCCACCCACCATGTCGGGCACGACACCATGCTCGGCCAGCAAGCGTAGGATGGCGACGTCCGCGGCGAGCATCGCGGGCTGCGTGACCTCGGTCTTCTTGAGTTCGTCCTCGGCGCGTGTGATAGCAGCCTTGTCCTTGCCGTCCACGAAGATGAGGTCCGTCAGCTTGCGACCGATGAGCGGCTCCAGCACAGCGTCGGCTTCATCGAATGTGGCGCGGACCACAGGATAGCGCTTGGCCAACTCGGCACACATGTTAGCGTATTGGGAGCCTTGGCCCGGGAACAGGAACGCGATCTTGCCGCTGGGGCGCGGGCCCTCGCCGTAGGCAGCGCCGCGGACCTTGAGCGGCAACGCTTGGCGGCCCTTCGCGTCCTTGAGTAGCGTCGTTAGGGCATCAAGCGCCGCGTTCATCTCGTCGCGGCTCGTCGCGCCGAAGGCGACGCGGTTCGACTTGAGGTGATAGCGTGGCGTGCGAATGGCCGCAGCGGCGTCCGCGAGCGTCGCGTGTTGCGCGACGATGCTGCGCGCATTGGCGGTCTCCGCGACCAGTCCATCGATGTTGTCCGCGCCGAGGATCACCAGCTCGCCCTCGAGCAGAGGTGCGGCTGCGGCCGCTTGTCTGGGCGCTGCCTGCGGCGTCGCCGTCCTCCGCGCCGCAGCGCGGTTGTGATAGTCAGGCACGTATTCCTCGAGGATTATGTGGAAGTTCGTGCCGCCGAACCCGAAGGAGGAAACGCTGGCGCGCCTCGGCTCTCCCCCCGGAGGCGCGGGCCACGGCTTCGCTTCCGTGATGACGTAGAAGGGCGACTCGGCCCAGTTGACGTTGGGGTTTGGCGTTTTGAAGTTGATGCTCGGCGGGAGCACCTTCTCGCGTAGCGCGAAGGCGGCCTTCAGCAGGCCCGCGGCGCCCGCGGCGCTCTTGAGGTGGCCGATCTGCGACTTGACGCTGCCCAATGCGATGGTCCCTGGCGGGACGTCCTTGAATATCTCCGCCGCGCTCTCGACCTCGACGAGGTCCCCCACCTTCGTGCTCGTGCCGTGCGCTTCGATGAGCTGCACGTGCTTTGGCAGGATCTCGGCCGCCGCGAAGGCACGCCTCACGGCGAGCTTCTGGCCCTCGGGGTTGGGCGCAGTGATGCCCTTGCCCTTCCCATCGCTGCTGCTGCCCATCCCTCGAACAACGCAGTAGATCTTGTCGCCGTCGCGCACCGCGTCCGAGAGGCGCTTGAGCAGAAGGACCGCGGCTCCCTCACCCATGACGAAGCCGTCGGCGCGCGCGTCGAAGGGCGTGCTGCCTGTGGCCGAGAGTGCGCCGATCTTGCTGAACTTCACGTACGTGCCCGGGTCCATGCTGCGGTCCGCACCGCCGCACAGCGCCATGTCGGCTTCGCCGCTGAGGATGGTCTTGACGGCCGTGTCCAACGCAGCATGGCTGCTGGCGCACGCAGCGTCCGTCGTGAGGTTCTTGCCCCCGAGGTTCAGCACGTTCGCGACGCGCCCGGCGATGACGTTCGATAGCTCGCCTGGCATCGTGTCCTCCGTGATGCTGGGCAAGCCCTTCTTGATCTCGTCCATCGCCGCTTGCATCGCGGCTTCGGGCACGCCCTTCTTGCGCATCGCCGCAGCGAACTCGGCGAGGTGCATGCGCTTGTTCGTGTCGTTCCGACGCTCTCCACCAAGCGAGTTGCCCAGGATGACGGCGCATCGGGCGTGGTCGAAGGGCTTCTTGTCGTACCCCGCGTCATGCAGCGCTTCAGCGGAGGCCGTGAGCGCCATCTGCTGCACTGGATCGAGCGCTTTCGCGACGGTGGGCGGGATGCGGAACTTGAGCGCGTCGAACGTGAAGTCGGTGACGAACGCGCCGATCTTCGCGTACGTCTTGTCGATCGCTGCGGGGTCCGGGTCGTAGTGGATGGCTGGGTCCCAGCGGTCGTGCGGGACCTCGATCATGGAGTTGACCTTGCCCAGCACGTTCTCCCAGAATTTCTTGGCGTCGTTCGCCCTTGGCAAGATCGCGCCGACGCCGATGATGGCGACCGCCTCTTCGGGCGGGCTGGTCTTGGCAACGGGGGCAGGCTGCGGCGGGGCGGCCGCCGCCGGCTTCACAGCGTCAGGAGCTGGTGCGGGGGCGCCAGCGTTCCCAGTACCACCTGACATGTACTCGGCCACGCGCCTAAGCGTCGGGTAGTCCTTCAGCTGCAAGCTATCGTTCCGCGGGACGTTGAAGAGGTCGCGGAGTTGGGCGAACAGCTCGGCTTGCTTGACCGTGTCGATACCGAGGTCAGCCTCCATGTCGAGGTCCGGGTCCAGCACGTCTGCAGGGTAGCCGGTCTTCTGCGAGACGATCTGGGTGATCTTGGCGAGGACTTGGGACGGGATCTGAGGGGGGGCCGTAGCGGCGGCCGCAGGTGCACCAGCGTCTGGGTTCGCGCCAGCGTCCGCCATCATCTGTTGGACCGCGGTCGCGAGGCTTCCTGCCCGCCGCGCGATGAAGTGCGCGAGCACGATGGCGCGCCCGACTCGGCGGCCGCTGGGCAGCGCCCCCTCGCCGCGCATGGTGGTGAGCGCTGCGCGGTCCGCAGCGTCCAGCGGCGACTCGGGGAGGAGCAGGAACTCGTCCGTGATCACGAGGCCTGCGGCGCCCCCTTGCGCGGCCTTCTGGAGACCAGCGCGGTCGAGCGGGCCGAGGACGAGTGCGCCGGGCTGGACTTGCGCGAGCGGCACGGCTCCCGCGGGGACGCTGGGGATGGGGATAGCGCCCGCGGCCTGGACCTTGGCTGCGTATTCGGGTTCGGGGGCGACGACGTAGATCTTCATGATGTCAGACCGGTCCATCTGGGGGCGTGATTCGCGGCTCGACGAGGACGCGCTCCAGTTCTGGCGGCGCGCCCACGCTCGCGTAGCCCGCATCCACGTAGATGACTTGGCCTGTGATGCCCGAGGCCGCTGGTGATAGCAGGAAGTTGGTGGCGTGCGCGACGTCCTGCTGTGTGACGTTGCGGCGTAGCGGCGTGTTCGTGGCCATCCAGTCGAGGATCATGTCGAAGCCGGGTACGCCGCTTGCGGCCAGCGTCTTCACGGGGCCGGCGCTCACGGCGTTCACGCGGAGGCCATACGCGGGGCCGCAGGAGGCGGCGAGTTCCCGCACCAGTTCTTCGAGGGCGGCCTTCGCGGTGCCCATGATGCGGTAGCCGGGCACGACACGGTTTGCGCCAAGGTAGGTGAGCGTGACGACGCTTGCCCCATGCTGCAAGTGGGGCAGGGCGTGGCGCACGACGCGGATGAGCGAGTAGGACGAGACCACCATCGCGGTGGTGAAGTCTTCCTGCGTCGTTTCCGTGATGGGCTTCATGAGGGCGTCGGCGGGGGCGTAGCCGATGGCGTGCACGAGGCCGTCGTACTCGCCGGTGAGCTTCGTGTGGAACGTCCTCACGGACTCGTCGAGGGACACGTCGCACTCCTCGTACTGCTCGACCCACTTCTGGTCCTTCACGAGTTGGAGGACGCGTGACATGAAGCGCTTCTGGTAGGCGAGCGTGACGAGGGCGCCGCGGTCGCCAAGCTCGCGAGCGATGGCCCACGCGAGGCTCGTGTCGGAGGCGACTCCATAGACGATGTAACGCTTGCCTGCGAGGTCCTGCATGGGGTTCAACTCTCGGATGGGGGGGTTCCTTGGATGACTTCTTCGGAACTCACAGCGGCATGGTCCCATGCTTGCGGGGGTGCCTGTCAGTGTGCTTGCCCGCGAGCCGCTCCAGGTGCCGCGCCACGAGCACGCGCGTTTCGCTTGGGTCGATGATGTCGTCCACGAAGCCAAGCTCGGCCGCGAAGAGCGGGTTCCCGAAGCGTTGCTTGTAACCAAGCTCCAGTTCTTCGCGGAGTGGCGTGGCTTGGTCGCTGGGGACGCGCGCGAGTTCCCGCTTGTGCAGGATCTGGACTGCGCCTTGCGGGCCAAGCACTGCGATCTCCGCTTGGGGCCAAGCGAGGTTCACGTCGCTTCGCAAGTGCTTGCTGCACATGACGATGTACGCGCCGCCGTAGGCCTTGCGCGTGACGACCGTGATCTTGGGCACGGTGGCCTCGCAGTACGCGTAGAGCATCTTGGCGCCTTTGCGAATGATGCCCTCGTGCTCTTGTCGCATTCCGGGCAGGAAGCCCGGAACATCGACAAGGGTCAAGAGGGGGACGTTGAAGGCGTCACAGAAGCGCACGAAGCGCGCGGCCTTCTCGCTGGCCCACGTGTCGAGGCACCCCGCGAGGACCTTGGGGTTGTTCGCGACGAGGCCCACGACTCGGCCAGAGACGCGGGCGAAGCCGATGACGATGTTGGCCGCGAAGAACGGCTGGATCTCGAAGAACGAGCCTGGGTCCACGATGCCGCGGATGACCTCCTTCACGTCGTAGGGCACTTGGGGGTCGCTTGGCACGATGCTGCCCAGTGCGTCGTTGCGCTCTGCTTCGGGCGCTTCGACTCGTTGGGGGTGCTCCAGGTGGTTTTGGGGCAAGTAGCCGAGGAGCTGGCGTATCTGGTCGAGCGTGTCGTAGTCGTCCGTGCCGACGAGGTGGCACGAGCCTGAGCGCGTGGAGTGCACGCTCGCGCCGCCCAAGTCCTCGCTCGTGGTGTCCTCACCAAGCACCGTCCTCACGACGTCTGGGCCGGTCACGAACATGTGCGCCGTGCCCTCGCTCATGATGGTGAAGTCCGTGAGCGCGGGACCGTACACGGCGCCGCCAGCGCACGGGCCCAGGATCGCGCTGATCTGGGGGATGACGCCGCTTGCGTCCACGTGCCGCTGGAAGATGTCGCCGTAACCGCCCAGGCTCGCGACGCCTTCCTGGATGCGCGCGCCGCCCGAGTCGTTGAGGCCGATGAGGGGCACGCCAGTGCTGATGGCTTGGTCCATGATCTTGCAGATCTTGCGGGCTTGCGCGCTCCCGAGGCTGCCGCCGGCCACCGTGAAGTCCTGCGCGTAGAGGCACGCGTCGCGGCCGTGCACCTTTCCGTACCCAGTGACCACTCCGTCGCCCGGGTGCTGTTCTTGGGCGAGGCCGCGGCTCGTGCCCTGGTGCAGCACGAAGGTGTCAGTCTCGACGAACGTGCCGGGGTCCAGCAAGTACTCGATGCGCTCGCGCGCGGTGAGCTTGCCCTTCGCGTGCTGGGCTTGGATGCGCTCCGCTCCGCCGCCTTCGCGCGCGCGCTGGCGTGCCGTGTCGATGGCGTGCAGCGTGGCCTTCACGAACCGTGGCTCACTGACGCCATGCCCGCTCTGGACGCTCACGCGCAGCGGAGCGGGCGGCTTCGAAACGGTGGTCATGCTGGGTTCCTGGCGGCTCAAGCCGGGCCCGCCGTTTGTACTTTTCGTGGTGAATGTCGGTGAAACACGTGGGTGAGGCAGGCTGCGGGCACGGCGGCGGTCGATGCCGACCCTCACGAGAGGATGTAACGATCGTTACATCCGCCTTTGGAAGCACCCAAGCGTTCCGCAAGCTCACCAAGCGAGGTTCGACGCGTCCACGCCCGCGTCACGGAACGCCTGCGGGAGCGTGCCCTCGATGCTGTACTTGTACAGCGCAGCCACGAGGATGCCGTCCACCGCGCTGTTCACGGCCGCCAGCACGATCCAGTAGAGGACCGCGATGGTGATGAACGTGAAGAACACGATGGCGCTGCCCGAGAGGAATCCGATGAGGAGCGGGATGATGCCCAGGAGCCCGAGCGCGAAGAACACGATGCCGGTGGTCGCCACGCCCGTGAGGGACTCGCCCCACGTGCGCTTCATGGCGCCCATGCTGCCCTTGATGGCGTCGAATGGCCCGACGTCCTGGAAGATGGCGATGGGCACGACGAAGAACGTCGCGACGTTCCAGCCGAACTCGAGGAAGCTGATGAGGATGCGGGCGATGAAGCTGTCGCGGGCCTGGTCCCGGAGGATGCGGAAGATTAGGCCCACCGTGGCGGCCACGACGGCCCACTGGAGGATGCGGCCGATGCGGCTCCACGACTTGCGCAGGCCGTCCTTGATGGTGGGGTTCCCGCCGTTGTAGCGGATGGTGGCCATTTCGATGACTGCCGCGTTGAAGAAGATGGCGATGGCGTACACTACGACGTAGATGCCGAAGATGGACATGTACGTCAGGAAGCCGGTGCCGTCGAACATGCTGATGCCGAATGCGCCAGCACCCAGGCCGACGACGGCGATGATCATGGCGACTGCCGAGAGGAGTGGGAGAGCGATGATCTCCTTGTCCAGGCTGAGCACCTTGAACGACGTCTTCGTTAGGGACCAGCCGCGAGAGAGCGCTGCGAACATGGGAGTTCGAGGCGCCGATTCCGGCCCCGGCGATATAAGGCTGGCGGGCTTAGCTGGACCGCGATCCCGCAACGTTGATTAGTTATAATTGTTAGAAGCAATGAGCTTGTCAAATGACGCGGCGACGCGAACACGCGACGACGTGGCTCCGTCCAGGACTGGGCCCCGAAAGCTGTCGCGTCATCGCGTCGCCGCGTTGTCGCGCTGATTCGGTAGTGTCCCGCTTCCGTTACCACCCAGTTGGTTCTTCGGAACGTGTCCGCCGATCGCGCCAAGACTCCAAGACACCAAGCGGGGGAGTATTCAGTCCACATGGGGCACGTTGGCGTTTTGGCGTCTTGAGGTCTTGGCGTGAACCAGACTTGACTGAGAAGGCCCCCGGGCCGCTGCACTGGATGACTCGTTCGTGTGCAGGCGACCAGAACACGGCACGTGCGCTACGCCCGCCACTGGCGCCACTTGCTGTGACCTATGAAGTCCGATCAACTGGCGTTTGCGCCTGCTTGCGCCGCCCTCCAAGAGGAGCAGCGAGCGACGCCTGGCACCCCCGTCGACAAAAGACGAGGCCACAAACCGGTGGTGACCAGAGCGGGACACCACCCTGATTCCTGGCCAACTTGCTAACCCAGCGTGAACCAGAACTCGGCACCGTTCCCGGGCCCGCTGCTTTTCGCCCATACTCGCCCGCCGTGACGCTCGATGATGCGGCGCACGGTCGCGAGGCCTATGCCAGTCCCCGGAAAGTCCTTGCCGTGCATGCGTCTGAACGGCTGGAACAAGAGCTCGGCCTTGGTGGGCTCGAAACCCGCGCCGCTGTCCCTCGTGAAGTAGGCCACGCTCCCATCGGGAAGCGTGGCCCGGCCGAACTCGACGCGCGGGGAGAGCGTCTTGGACGTGTACTTCCACGCGTTGCCAAGCAAGTTCTCGAAGACCACTTTGAGGAGGCGCGCGTCGCCTTCGGCCACGATGCCCTCGCCGATGCGAGCCTCCACGGTGCGTGAGGGCTCCCCCGCTCGCAGGTCAGCCATCACTTCGAGCGCGAGGGCCGAGAGGTCCACGCGCTCACGATGAAGCTCCCCCGCCGTTGTGCGGGAGAGCTCGAGGAGGTCGCTGATGAGTTGGCTCATGCGTGCCGCTTCCGTCAACAGGCGCTCGATGGTCGCCTTCCCATGTGCGCCCAGCGAGGCGGCCTCATCCTCCTTGAGGACCTGGCCCATGAGGGCGATGGCGCGCACGTGGGCCTTGAGGTCGTGGGAGATGGTGTAGCCGAATGACTCGAGCTCCTTGTTGGCCGCGCCCAATTCCTGCGTGAGCTTCTGCAGGTCGTCGCGCTGCTCGCGCAGCCGGACCTCGGCAGTCCTCTGGGCTTCCCGCGTCCGCCCCCGCTCGATGAAGTGCCCAAGCTGGAGGCCGATCATTGCCATCGTTTCGAGGAGATCGGGGTCCAGTCTCTCGAGGCGCGAGCTGAAGAACTCCATCACGCCGATGACTTGGGACTGCATGCGGATCGGGAACCCGAACGCGCCGTGCAGCCCCTCGCGCTCGGCGGCGGACGCGCGCAAGAAGTCCGTCTCCGCGTTCACGTCCTCGACCCAAGCGGCCTCGCCGCTGGCCCAAACGCGTCCCGGAAGGCCGACGCCACGTTGGAACGTCCGCGCTCGCGTCGCGTCCTCGAACGCGCTTGGCTCCGTCTGGTTCGCTCGCCACGTCCCGATGCACCGCAGCACGTCGGCGGGCTCGTCCAAGATCCACACCGCGCCTAACCTCCACTCCAGCGCCCGACACACGCTTCCCATGAGATCCGTGACGGCTTCGGCCTCCGTCTCGGCCGCGGCGAGCACGCGCACGGCAGCGTGCTGCACGTCAAGGCGACGCTCCACGTCCTTGCGCTCCGTGATGTCCTGACCCACGCCCACAATGCGCGTTGCGTTCCCCGCGGCGTCCACGACCGCTTCCCCGCGGCTTGCGAGCGTGCGTATGGCACCGTCCGCGCGCACGATGCGGGCCTCGTCGCGGAAGCTCGCGCGGTCATCAAGCGCTCGCCCGA
>JBAZZN010000076.1:0-10292 GCA_041658815.1 Thermoplasmatota archaeon | reverse complement strand
CTGCCCGGCGTGGGGAACGTGGGCAAGCTCGCGGCGGACCACCTCATCGAAGTCCTCGGCGCGACCAAGTTCGCGACCATCACGTCGAAGCACTTCCCGCCCCAAGTGCTCGTGCTGGGCGATGGCACCATCCGGCTCGTGAACAACGAATTGTACTACTGGAAAGCGCGTGAGGCGGGACAGCGCGACCTCATCATCCTCATCGGCGATTACCAGGGCCTCACTGCCGACGGGCAGTACGAGCTGGTGGACGCGATCCTCGACATCCTGTCGGACCTTGGCTGCAAGACGCTGTACACGCTGGGCGGGTACGGGACCGGGAAGATGCTCGACAAGCCGCGCGTGCTGGGAGCAGCCACGAGCAAGGACCTCGTGAGCGAGATGAAGAAGCGCAACGTCGTCTTCCGCAAGAACGAGCCCGGCGGCGGCATCGTTGGCGCTTCTGGCCTCTTCTTGGGTCTTGGCGCCCGACGCGGCATGGCGGGGATCTGTCTGATGGGCGAGACGAGCGGCTACCTTGTTGACCCCAAGAGCGCACAAAGCGTGCTCGAGATCCTGAGTGAAGTGCTCTGCGTCAAGATCGACTTCAGTGACCTCGAATCGCGCGCCGAGCAGATGGACAAGCTCGCGCAGCAGCTCCGCGACCTCGAACGTGCGGCCGAGAATCCCACGGACGAGGATCTTCGGTACATCGGCTGATCCGTCCGTGCGCACCCCACGGGCCTTTTACGTTCCCGATCGTCAAACTCGGTCCAGGGAAAGGCGCAAGTAGGTCGCCCGCCTACGAACGGTCCGTGCGCCTCGGGCCGGCCCTGCTCGTCCTCTTGGTTTTGACGGTTCCCAGCGCCGCACAGGCAGGCAACCTGGAACTGTCCGGGTCCTACCCTTTGACAGAAGACCTCGTCTTGGGCCCGGGGGACACTTTGACCATCCATGCGGGGGCGTTCGTCTCGGGACCCGCACGCATCCTCGTCTCAGGGGTCCTCATCATCGACGGGTCGCCCACGGATCGGGCGGAGGTCACGGTGCCCATCGTCCTCGCGGGGAACGCGTCGAGCTCGCTGTCGAACGCGCGATTGTGGGGCATCAACTCGACGGCCTTGACCATCCGTGGTGCGAACGTGACGCTCTCTGGCGTCGCATTCGAGGGGAACGGCGTGGGCTTGGACGCCTCCGACGTGCCACGCCTCGTCGTGCGGGACTCGCTCTTCCGGGCGCACGCGTCAGACGCGGCCCGCGTCACTGGCGCCTCCGACGTCCTCATGGAGAACGTGAGTTTCGAGGATGGCCAGCTTGGCTTGTCGCTCACGCTCGATGATAGCTCGACTGTGATCATCCGCGATAGCAACTTCGAGCGCAACGCGCAGCACGCGCTTGTGCTCCTGGGCGCTGGACCCGCGGACGTGCGGTTCGAGCGCGTGACGTTCGGCCCCCCGTCTGCTGGCGCGGCGGGCGCGCTGCCAGCGCTCACTCTTCGGGGGCCAGCGGTGCCTGATGGGACACCGCGGCGCGTGACCCTGACGAACGATTCCTTCCTCGCTGGCGACACCGCACTGCGCGTGGAGGGCGCCGGTTTCCTCGTCGAGTCCTCGTTCGACAAGTTCGTGAGGAACCGCATCGGCGTGTCTCTCTGGGGCGCCAACGTGACGCTCCGGAATGACTCGTTCCACGAGCTCGAGCACGACATCGAGGGCGCCGCATCCTCCACGCTGCGCATCGTGGACGTCGTGTTCACGCCCAGCGCCGTTGCCCCAGTCGCGACGGAGTCGCCCGCGGTTGGACTCGCGCCATGGGCGCTTCCCGTCGTCCTCGCGCTTGTCGCCACTGGTGGCGCCCTCGCGCTCCTGCGCCGCAAGGCACCACCAATGCCAAGTCCGGCCGCCAAGCCAGCACCACTGCCAGTGCTGGCGGACCTGCCCGCGTCGCTCCGGCCCCTGGAGCGCCGGATCCTGGAGGACCTCCTCGCTACGCCGGGAAGCGCGCAAAGCGCCGTCGCCTTTCGCCTTGGCCTCTCGCGCCAGGCGCTGCACTACCACGTGAAGAAGCTCGAGGTCCGTGGGCTCCTCACGAAGACCGCTCATGGCCGAGAGACGAAGTGCTTTGCTGCGCCTGGCGTCGCGGAGGCCTTGGCAGCCGGGGGTTCGTCGCCCCCCGCGGTGACGCAGCAAGGGTCTGAGGAGAAAGCGTAATACCCCGCGCCCCGTGGCGAAGTCGCATGGGGAAAGCAGCGGCAGCGCTCGTCTTGGCGCTCGTGATGGCGAGCCTGCCGGCTGGCGCTTTGCCCTCGCCCTCACCGGGGCCGTTCCTGCCGCATGCGCTCATCCACATCGAGAGCAACGCGGACTTCACGAGCGCCAACGGCGTCGTGTCCGGCAGCGGGTCGATCGCGGACCCGTTCGTCATCGCGGGCTGGAGCGTCACTGCGTCCAGCGGCTCGACTGGGATCCTCGTGCGCAACGTGACGAGCGCGTTCGTCATCCGCGACAACTCGGTCTCGGCGGGGCTCGGCATCCACGTCGATGCCACGAGTTCCATCGGCGTCATCCTCAACAACAAGCTCGTCGTCCGAGGCGTGGGCGTCAGCGTGACGAACGCGGACGCCATCGTGCTCAACAACAGCTTCGTGGGCGACCTGCGTTACGGCGGGTCGAACCTTGGCATCTCATTGACTCAGAGCAATTCGCTCGTGGAGGGGAACGCCTTCATCTACGCGCCCTACGCCATCCTCGCGCACCAGGGAAGCCCGATCATCCGGTGCAACGACATCCACGATGATTCGGTCCGCGCTGGCATCAAGGTCGAGTTCACGACGAACGCGACCATCGAGTGCAACTCTATCAGCTCGTGCCAAGGCGGCATCATCAGCCTCAACGCCATCGGCACGGTCATCGTGAACAACACAGTGACCACTTGCACGTTCGGCATCGACGCGACGCTAACCAAGGACGCCGTCATCGCGAACAACACTATCCAGTTCTCAGCGGGGACTCAGCTCAACTTGTGGCACTCGTCGGGCGTGCTCTCTGGGAATCTGGTCATCGACGGGAAGGCCGACGGGGTCGTCATGGACTCGTCGCCGATGCTCGTGGCGAACAACACCATCACGGCGAACGTCGCGGCGGGACTGCGGCTCCGTCTGACCGCTGCGGACGTCGAGGCGAACGTCATCTCCAAGAACAGCATGGGCATCGTCCTGGAGTCCAGCAGCGTGCCGCACTTGCGCGCGAACGTCATGACGAACAACACCGTCGGCATCGACGTCCCGTACGCGTCGCGCCAGACGATCGTCTGGATGCAGGCGAACATCGTGAACGGCGTGAACATCGACGGCACCCTCAACGCGAGCCAGCAGGTCTATTTCTATCACGCCGCCAACGTCGTGATCTCGTCACAAGTGCGCGACTCCGGGTTCTCTTCGGGCTACTTCGGCTCCATCAGCGCGCAAGGCAACCTCGTGCTCTATGATGCGGACAACGTGCTCGTTGAAGGGACCGTCATCTCGCACGCCAACGTGGGCGTCACGGCCGTGAACGCGTTCAACGTCGTCATCTCGGGCACCCTCATCACGGACACCATCATCGGCGTGAGCGCCAAGACCGTCCTCGGCGTCGGCCAGACGCCCGCGTGCGCCGTGAGCGTGAAGAACAGCACGATCAACATCACTGTGGACCCCATCGGAACCATTGGTGTGGACGCGCATGCGTGCCTCATCAACGTGCAGAACACGACCATCTCCACCGTCGCGACGGGCATCTGGCTCGACGCCGACTCGACTGGCGAGATCCGCGACAACCTCATCATGCAGACAGCCGTGGGGCTTGAGGTCTCAGCGCGCTCCGGCGTGACGGTCACCGGGAACACGGTGACGACCGGCAACGTCGGCGCAAGATTCAGCGGAACGCGCGCGCGCGTCACGGACAACACGTTCACTCAGCTCGCCGTGGGCGTGCAGCTCACGGGCGGCGCGAACCTCACCTTCCAGCGGAACACCATCACAGCCAATGGCGAGGGCGTGGTCGATATGGGTCCTTGCTCGGGAGGCACGATCCACATGATGCTGTGCGGCTCACTCCAAGCGCGCGGCAACACGTTCGCCAACAACGATAGGGACGGCTTGCGCATCAACGGTTCTTCGCAGTTCCAAGACGACGTCTTCTCGAACAACGGCGCGAACGGCGCGCGCCTCGCGTCCGCAGTGCTCGTCAGGGTCGCGGCGGACCACAACGCGAACGACGGCGTGTCGCTCAGCGGCACATTCGTCATCCGCGATTCGGCCTTCTTCGAGAACGGGAACAATGGCGTCTCGCTCGCGGGGCAAGGCGACGTCCGCCGCTCCAACTTCTCGTTCAACCAGAACGCGGGCATCTTCACGACCGCATCGTACCTGATGGTCCTCGACGCGACCATCGCGCACAATTTCGACGGTATCGCGCTCGATGATGTCGCGACGGTCGGACCGCTGCCGTCCGTCTCCACCACCGCACTACTGCGCGCGCTTCCTGACGCACAAGGCGCCGACACGCTCGACGTGCACCGCAGCGCGCTCCTTGGGAACGAGCGCGACGCCATCCGTGCTGGGTTCGTGAGCGTGAACGCGACGCACAACTATTGGGGTGGGGGAGCGCCCGCCCTCGACGTGCTCGACACTGTGGGCGCGTTCCAGAACGGCGTGAGCCCCCTCGTGCGCTTCCTCCCATGGTACACGGACGCGGCAATGACGACGACGGGGCCCGTGGCGGGCACATGAGCGAGCCGAGCGAAGCTTGTCTCGCACCGCAAACGTGAGCCCCTATTCGCTTTCGTCGTGGGTCTCGCGCTCTTCCTCCAGCTTCTTGGACTGAGCGACCCGCGCTTCTCCGCCCTTGCGCCCGATCTCGGAATAGAACTCGGGGCCGCGCTCGCGCGCGACGCGCTGGCCTCCTTTCTTGCCGATGCGGCTGTAGAAGTCTGGACCGTACCGTTCCTTCGTCGTGTTGCCGCCCTTGCGAGCCGCTTCCTCGATGGTCATGGGGTGCGGTGGCATCTCTTCTTGTGAAACACCTTGTTCGTCCTTCTCGCTCCTCTTGACTGCCTTGTGTTGCGCGTGCTCCTCGGACTTCGTGGGCTCGACCAACTCGGGTCACCTCAGCCTGCCTTCCTCGGCGGGCCGTATGGTAGAAAGGTTGTAGCCGCATCGTCGGTGGCAGATCGTGGAGAATGGATCCCTTGCGTCTTCTTGACGCCGCACCTTTCTCAACGACGACTCTGGGGGGTAAACCCCCCAGACCCCCCGTTGGGGCCTGGATGCCGGTCGTAAGCCCGGTTCTGTTCCCCAAACGGCGCCTCGCGGCGCCGCGGGTGACGGCATTCTCCTAGTCGTGCGAGCACGACTGCCCTCCTGGCGGAGGGCTGCGTCCGACTCGCGTCATTGGGGTGAGCGCCCGACGCAGTTTGGACTTGCTCCAGGGGCGGATCGGCCGTTTCATCGCTTCCGCGCGCGAACCTCAGGGGAATGGCCCCATCATCGCACACGCGCGGCCGTGTCGTTTCTGCTCCTCCGCTCGGGCTCTCGCCCGGGACGAGCGGCGTCCTTTGGAGCGCCGACCGTCCTCCCTTGCTCACGGGAGCCGGGACTTTCCTCAGGGCTTCTTGCCCCGTCAACCGTCCGCCGGCTTCCAGGCATCCGAGCGAGGGACGCATCGCGGATAAATGCGCCGGGGACTTCCAGCGAAGCTTTTTCATCGAGGGCCACCTCGCGCGCCCCATGAGCCCCACGCCAGACGAGCACCACGCGCTCCTTAGTGAGGCGTTCCGCGCGAAGGGCTCGGTCCTCGTCGCGTTCTCGGGCGGCGTGGACTCGGCCGTGCTCGCGAAGCTTGGCGCCGACGTGTTGGGCCCGCGCTCGCTCGCGGTCATCGTGGACAGCGAGTCCTACGCGCGCGAGGAGAAGGACGCGGCCGTCGCCTTCGCCAAGACGCTGGGTGTTCCGCATGAGGTCGTCTTCCACAGCGAGCTTGCGGACCCCGACTACGCCGCGAATCCCATCGATCGGTGCTACTTCTGCCGTAAGGGGCTCAGCGAGGTCACGCTGGAGATCGCGGAGAGGCGCGGCTTCGCATCCGTCGCGGTCGGCACGAACGCGGACGATCTCCGCGACTGGCGCCCGGGGATGCGCGCGATCAGGGAGAACGGCTTGTGGCAGCCGTTCTTGGAACTCGACATGAACAAGGCCGACGTGCGCGCGCTCGCCAGGCACATGAGGTTGCCAGTCTGGGACAAGCCTAGCATGGCGTGCCTATCGAGCCGCATCCCTTACGGCGAAGCCATCACGCTGGAGAAGCTCACGCGCGTGGGGCACGCCGAGTCGTTCCTGCGCGCACACGGCTTCAAGCAGGTGCGCGTCCGGACGTTCGGTGGCAACGGAGCGCGCATCGAAGTGCTGCCCGACGAGGTCCCGCGCTTGAGCTCGATGCTATCAGTCGTCCGAACAAGATTCGCGATGCTCGGGTACGTGAGCGTGGAAATCGACGAGAAAGGATACCGGACGGGATCCCTCAATGAGATGATCGTGCGCACGGTCGCACACCACCTGTCCTCGTGAGCGCACGGTCAACCGCTACTTGATGGCCGTCGGCGCGCCTCAAGTAGTCCCGCAGGCTCATAGTGTCGATGACTCGCGCTCTTGTTGTGGAGGGGGGCGGCATGCGCGGCGCGTACGCCGCCGGCGCCCTCGTCGGCCTGCACAGCACCCAACCTCCCTTCGACGCCACCTACGCTTCGTCCAGTGGCGCTTGCTCTGCAGCTTACTTGGCGGCCGAGCAGCCAGACGGAGTCAGCATCTGGCGCGACCACCTGCACGGCCAGCGCCTCCTACGCTTGGCGAACCTCGCGCGCGGTCGGCCATACCTCGACCTCGATTACCTCATCGACGAAGTGTTCGGCCGCCGCGTCCCGCTGGACCTCGTGCGGCTGCGCGCGGCCCGCGCTCCCTTGTGGGTCACGCTCACCCGCGCGAGCGACGGCGGCGTGGATTATCGTGACCTCCGCTACGAGCGCGACCCGCTCCAAGTGCTGCGCGCGACGGCAGCGCTGCCCATCGCTTACCCCAAGCCGGTCATGGTGGACGGAAAGCCCTACGTGGACGGCGGCATGGGGGACCCGATCCCGGTCGCGCGAGCGCTTGCCGACGGCGCGGATGACGTGACGGTCGTCCTCACGAAGCCATTCGGCTACAAACGCGCACCGGCCAAGCCCGCGTTCACGTGGCTCGCGTCGTTACCGTACCCCGGCACGGCGCGCTCGTTCGCGACGCTGCACGAGCGGTACAACGCGGCGCTCAGCCTCATCCACGCGCCGCCGGAAGGCGTCACGATGCGCATCGTCGCCCCGTCCCCCGATTTGCACCTCACACGACTCATGACGGCTGGTCGCCACTTGCGGCGCGCACTGGCCCACGGGCTCACCGACGGATCCTCACCCCGCCACTTCAGTACGGAAAGCGGATCACGCCGCCATCCACTTGCAGCGTCGCACCCGTGATGTAGCGGGCCTTGTCGCTGGCAAGGAACGCAACGGCGTCCCCGATCTCATTGGGGTCACCGACCCTTCCCAGCGGGATCGGCCGGGTGCGCTGCGAGATGGCCTCCTCGATCGTGATGCCCCTCGCCGCGGCGGTAGCGCGCGCGAGGCTGACCTGCCGGTCCGTCTGGATGCTTCCAGACAGCACGACGTTGAAGCGGATGCCTTCGGGCGCGTACTCCAGCGCCAGTGACTTGAACAGCCCCGACACTGATGGGCGGATCGCGTTGCTGAGCGTCAGGTTCTCGACGGGCTGCTTCACGCTCATGCTCGAGATGGCGACGACGCTACCGCCGCGCTCGGAGCGGAAGTGCGGCAACGCGGCCCTGATCGCGCGCGCGGCGCTAAGGAACGTCAACTCGAAGGCGCGCTGGAAGTCCTCGTCCCTTAGCGTCTCGAACGTGCCAGCAGGGGGTCCGCCGGCGTTCACGACCAAGATGTCCAACCCACGCAGGTCCGCGGCGGCCGCGTTCACGAAACGCTCGATGTCATGCCCGTTCGTCACGTCGGCGACCACTGGGAGAACGCGCGTTCCCGTATGATCCGCGATGGACTTGCACGTGGAGCGCAGCATCTCCTCGCGTCGCCCACAGACGGCGACGTCCGCGCCTTCGCGCGCAAGCGAGAGTGCGGCCGCGCGCCCGAGGCCCTCGCTGCCCGCCATGACGGCTGCCGAATGACCACGAAGACCGAGGTCCATGACGGCGCAAACCTATGCAGAAGGGAAATAGTCTGCTTGCACTATGACTTGATCTTCCCAAGCGCGAGCGCCATCAGCTCGGGGATGCCCTCGCCCGTTTCCGCGCTGAAGGCGACTTGGCCGATGCCGGCCTTCTTGAGGTCAGACTTGGACTCGGCAACGACGATCGGTAGGTCTGGGAAGGCGGCCTTCGTCTCGTCGAGCAGCTTGAGCTGTGCGTCAAGCGTGTAGCCACAGTGCTCGCTGGGGTCCACGAGGAATATGATGACATCAGCGAGGTGACGCAGCGCCATGAGCGCTTGCATCTCGATGGCGTTCCTCTGCTCGAGCGGGCGGTCGAGGAGGCCGGGCGTGTCCACGATCTGGTGACGCTCGTGACGGTGATCGAAGTGCCCCAGCACGATGCCCTTGGTGGTGAATGGGTAGTTCGCGACCTCAGGCGTGCCGGTGGACACTTTGCGGACAAGGCTCGACTTGCCCACGTTGGGGTAGCCGGCGACGACGATGGTCGGCTGTTCCGCTTCGATCATGGGCAGCTTGCGGAGCTTCTGGCGCGTCTCGTCGAGGCTCGTGAGGTCGCCATCCACTTGCTTGAGGACGCTCGCGATGCGGCCGTACGCGTGTGACTTCGTCTCAAGCAGTTTCTCGCCGAATGGCGCACGCTTCATTTCCTTCGTGGCTTCGTCGCCGATCTCTTCGACGCGCTTGGCGGCCCAGTTGAGCGCGCCCAACGACCTGCGCGTCTTGTCCATGTCCACGATGATGGCGAGAAGCTCCTGATAGAAGGGCGCGAGGCCGTCGAATGACGGGAAACGCTTCACGTACGTCTGCAGCGTGGAGGCGATGGAGTTCTGCGCGCTGCGCACGCGCGCGACCTCGGTGTCCTTCATGCGGTGGAAGGGGATGTTGTTGGGGACCGTGATCTTGCTCGCGCGGTGGAACGCGGAGTCCATGATCTCCTGCGCCGACATCACTGTGGGAATGCGGGTGAACGTGCGCGCCGAGACGCGCGGCTCGCTCGACGGGGAGCTGGCGTCAGTGCTCATGCGTCGGCCTACTCGGATGGTGCTCAAATAGGTTTGTGCCATGGCGCCCGAGGAAAGAACAGATTATGCGGGGGGAAGCGTTCTCCAAAACCGTGCCCACCATCGTCGCGCCAGAGGACAAAGAGATCCTCAAGCAACTCGCGAAGATAGGTGGGTTGCACGACTACGTGTACACGTCCAGCGGCGAGTTGGCGGCGCACATCGGCGTGTCGCAGCAGACAGCATCGCGCAAGATCCTGGAGCTGTTGGACGCTGGCCTCATCGTGCGCCGCATGGGCACCCGAAAGCAGCTCATCCGGCTTTCGCCCGCCGCCGTTGACGTCCTTCGTCAGGAGTTCGCGGACTACCGCAACCTGTTCCAGGCGGGTGACCGCGTGCGCATCCGCGGCAAGATCGTGACGGGCCTGGGCGAGGGGCGCTACTACATCTCCCGTGAGGGATATCGAAAGGCGTTCTCGCAGCTGTTGGGTTTCGACCCGTATCCTGGCACGTTGAACGTAGAGGTCGAGCCGCTGGACCGCGAGAAGGTCGGCGAGCTCAAGGACATCGATGGGATCCTCATCAACGAGTTCCAATCGGAGGGCCGCACGTTCGGTGCCGTCAAGTGCTTCCGAGCGGACATCGGTGGTCTCGAGGCGGCCGCCATCTTTCCCCTGCGCAGCCACCACACGAGCGCGATCGAGATCATCTCGCCGCACCACTTGCGCGAAGCGCTCTCGCTCGTGGACGGAACGGACGTGCAGGTCACGCTCGATCTGTCAGGGATTTTGTCCTCCGGCTCGGAGAGGCAACCGCAGAAGCTTTAAACCGATCCGACAGATGTTTCGAGGATGCGCCGGATCAAAGTGGTCTCGGAGTCAACCGACTTCGTGCCCATTCTTCGAGCTTTTGACACGGCCATCAAGCGGGACGTCTTCCAACGCCTCATCGAGGTGTGGTTGACCGCCGCAGCCATCGAGAAGGAGTTCGGCAAGCCAGGCCTCGACGCG
>JBAZZN010000075.1:0-10298 GCA_041658815.1 Thermoplasmatota archaeon | reverse complement strand
TCGCCGCCGAGGAACTCGACGTACGCTTCGTCCACCATCACGATGCCACGCGCTTTCTCGATGACGCGTTCCACTTCTGCTCTGGGGAACGCGTTCCCCGTCGGGTTGTTGGGTCTGACGATGATGGTCACTTTGGCGTCGGCCGCGGCGAGCGCTTCGCCGTCTAGGTTCCATTGCTCGTCGAGCGGGACGCCGATGCCTTGCCCGCCCGCGACGCGCGCGTACACAGGCACCATGCTGAAGGTGGGCAAGTGGTAAGCGACGCGGTCGCCTGGTCCCACGAACGTCCGAAGGACGATGTCGATGAGTTCGTTCGAGCCGTTCCCCGTGATGACCATTTCCGGGTCCACGTCGAGGTGCGTGGCGACAGCGTTCCGCATCGTTGTGGACGTGATGCTCGGGTACTCGCTGAAACGGTCGGGCCGCACATTCGCGAGCGCGCGCTCGATGGCAGGATTCGCGCCAAAGAGGTTCGTGTTCGCAGAGAGGTTCAGCCCGGCGCTGACCTCCTCCTCGTAGGCGCGTATCGTGCGAAGGTCGCGGCGGACGAAGTCGAGGCCGGTCACTTGGGGTCTCTCCTTGCTCGGACCGCGGCCGCGTGGTTCGGGAGCCCTTCGAGCGCCGCGAGAGTCTCCACGATGGGCGCGAGCCGTTCGAGCGCTTCGCGCGTGGCCGCTTGGTGCGTGGGGCGGCGAAGGAAGTCCTCGACGCCAAGTGGCGAGTAGCTGCGTGCGAGCCCCGCGGTGGGCAGCACGTGGTTGGGGCCCGACGCATAGTCCCCCATCGCGACGCTCGCCCACGGGCCAAGGAACGCGCTGCCGTAGTCGTGGAGACGCGAGAGCGTGACGCGTGGTTCGCGCGTGAGGATCACGACGTGCTCTGGCGCGTAGCGGTCCGAGAATCCGAGCATCTGCGCATCGTTGGCGGCGACGAGCACTGCCCCGCGCGCGTGAAGAGCCGCCCGGATGATGGCGCCACGCGGTGCGTCCTTAGCAAGCGATCCCAGCTCGTCAAGGATCGCCTTCGCCACTCCCTCGCTCGTCGTGACGACGACGCTCGCCGCGGCCGGGTCGTGTTCGGCCTGCGCGAGCATCTCGAGCGCGGCGTGCGTGGGGTTTGCGGTCTCGTCGGCGATGACGAGCACTTCGCTTGGCCCCGCGGGCGCGTCGATGGCTACCTCGCCCGCGACGAGCGCCTTCGCGGCGGCGACCCACGCGTTCCCGGGACCCACGATCTTGTCGCAGCGGGGGATGCTCTGCGTGCCGCGAGCCAGCGCGAAGATGGCTTGTGCGCCGCCGACGGTGAACACGCGGTCAGCGCCGGCGACCGCGCATGCAGCGAGCGTCGCGTCGCTCACGGTACCATCGGGGCCAGGTGGCGTGCAGACGATGACTTCGTTCACGCCCGCGACCTTCGCGGGACAGACGGTCATCAGGACCGTGCTAGGGTACGCGGCACGTCCGCCCGGAACGTACACGCCCACGCGGTGGTGAGGGATGTTGCGTTTGCCCGCCATGAGGCCGCGCACGACCTCGATCTCGATGGGGACTGGCAGGCACGCTCGGTGGAAGCGCTCGATGTTCGCGTGCGCGGCGTGCAGCGCGTCGATGACACTGGCGCTCATGCGCGCTTGAGCGTCCTTCCAGCGCTCGCGCGGCACTTCAAGTGTGTTGAGCTTCGCGTGGTCGAAGCGCTCTGTCAACTCGAACAGGGCGGCGTCGCCGCGCGTGCGGACGGCCTCGCTGATATCGGTGACGTCCGGGAATGGCGCCGCACCAGTGCTCAGTCCGCGGCGCACGATGAGGTCAACGTCGCTTGGGGCGAGATCGTCGATGCGGCCGAAGAGCCTGATCATGGTACGAGCCTCTCGATTGGCAGCACCAGGACGCCCGTGGCTCCGATCGCCTTCAAGCGGTTCACGATGTCGAAGAGCGCCCCCTCGTCCACGACCGCGTGCGCGGCCACGATATCGGGGTGGCTGAGGATGTCCATGATGGTGGGGCCGCTGATGCCCGGTAGGATGCGACGGACCTCTTCGAGATTCCTGCGTGGCACGTTCGCCATGAGATAGCGTTTTCCGCGCGCGGCGACGACGCTTTCGAGTGATGCGATGAGCGGCTCCATCAGGGCGCGGGTGCTGGGCGTTCCCCACGCCTTGGGGTTCGCGATGACGCGGGCCGTGCTCGGCTGGATCGTGGCCAGTTCGCGCAGGTTGTTCATGGCGAGCGTGCTGCCCGACGAGACGAGGTCCGTGATTAGGTCGGCCACGCCGATGTGTGGCGTGAGCTCCGTGGCACCGGACACCTCCACGACGCGGACGGCCTTGGCGGCCGCGTGGAAGAAACGCTCAGTGAGGTTGGGGAAGCTCGTGGCGACGCGGGCACCGCTGGGGATGTCGTCGATGCTCTTCCAGCCCGAGTGCTCGGGGACGGCGACGACGAGGCGGCAGTAGCCGAACTGGAGGTCCATGACCTCGTGGACCGCGCGACCGCTCTCCTGGATGATGTCCTTGCCAGTGATGCCGAGGTCCGCGACGCCATCCTGCACGAACTCGGGGATGTCGTCGGCTCGAAGGAACAGGATCTGGAGCGTCTTGTCGAGCGCCGTCGCGTAGAGCTTGCGTTCGGGCGTGGTCTCGACCTTGAGTCCGGCCTTGCGGAACAGATCGAGTGTGGACTCGCTCAGCCTGCCCTTGTTGGGGATGGCGATCTTCAGCAAACGGGCACCTCCGATGGGCGATCAAGCGGATGAGTCGTGACGCTTGTCGGGGAAGTGATGATGACCCCCCCGAGACATGAGGAGCCCGCGGCGGAGCATGAGCGCGCAAGACCCACGCTAGGTCATTAAGGCTGTGCTCGATGCCCCGCCCGTGGCTCGCGTCGCCCTCGGCTGGGGTTGCGGCATCGGGAGCATCCTCGCGCTCGACGCGCTCCAGCGCGAGAAGCACGACGTGGTGCTCGTGCGTGTCGTCCCCGTGCCTGGCAGCACGCGCGATGTGCCGGACTTCGTCGTTCAGGAGCAGGCAGCGTGTCTTGGGCTGCCTCTTCGCATCGAGCAGGCCGTGGGTGAAGGTGAGACCGCGGCGCTGGAGCGTGCGCTTGCAGTCGTCCGCGCGGACGCGATCGCCTTCGGCTACCTTCGGGGCGAGGACTACTTGGGCTTGTTCAAGGTCGCGAGCTCGACGCGTCGGGTGGGGGCGGAGCCCCTGTTGCCCGTGCGCCACCTGCGGCCGGATGATGCGGCGCACAGGATGGTCGAGTCGGGGCACCGCGCATTCGTGCGCGCAACGCGGGACGATGCTGAGCGCGCGTGGCTCGGGCGCTTCCTCGATGCACCGGTCATCGACGAGATCGAGGGAACGCTGGGACGCTCGGGATGGTCGCTCCTCCGTTCGCTCGTGGTGGATGGGCCGCTCTTCCAGCGGCGGCTTGACGCGGTGGCGGCCGACGCGGTTCGTGCGAGCGACGGTTGGCGCTTGGGCTTGTCGCTGAAGGGCTGATGGGCCCACAGAATCCGGCCACCGTCCCAGAACCCTTTCATCCGTTGAGTGGTGCGCCGTTCCCAAGTCAGGGAGAGAAACGGCTTGACCAAGGTGCTCATTGTGGACGATGACCTGCCAGTGCTCGCCAGCACGGCCCGATCGTTGTCGTCGATCGGGTTCGAGACGGCTATCACGGCGGATCGCTGTATGATCCTGGACGCTATCCGTCAAGGGCATCCAGACGTTGTGCTGCTGGACGTGCGCATGCCGGGCCTCGACGTGGAGCAACTGGTCCGCGCGATCCAGGTGGACCCCGAGATCGCGGGCACGCGCATCGTTCTCTTCAGCGCTGGGATCGACGCGTGGGAGCCGCAAGAGCAGATGCAAGTCGCGGACGCGCTGGAGAAGCCGTTCAAGCCCGCCCACGTGGTCGCGGTCATCACGGACGCGATCGCGGGCCCGCCAAAGCCGCCAGAGCAGCCCGCGGCGCACTCTCTGATGACTGTGTGATATCAGCGGCTCAGCGATACTCGCGCCACTTGTACCCACATTTTGTGCACTCAAGGAAGCGCGTGGTGGCTTCATCGGCGGAGCGGGTCTGTCGCATGAAGTAGTAGGCCGCTCCGTGACCGCACTTCTCGCAAGCGTACTCGTTGGTGGTGGGCAGGCCCTTCTCGCGGTCGCCCTCCTCCATCACGGACTTGCGGATGTCATCGACCTGCTTTGCCTTCACGACGTTCTGGCCGACGACCGTCTTCTTCTGGTAGCCACACTTGGCGCACGTGAGCACGCCGCCCACTGGCTTGAGCATGGCTTTGTCGTTTGGACAGAACATACGAAGTACTGCGCCCAGCGGCGCTTTGGGGGAAAAAGGTGCTGGCGCTGGGTTCTGCTGATGCACCACCCGAAGGCGGTCTGCCTCATCAGTGCTGGTGCGGCAAGCTCTCGGGATCCACGTAGCCCGTGGGCGCGGGCGGCACGAGGTCGTACTGGACCTCGACGGTGAGCACGCCCGTGATCTTGGCGCCTTGCTCGGGGTACACGCCGAAGTTCCACACTTGCCCGAGGCCCAGCGGGCTACCGACGCGGGTGGTGAGCTTGTCCGTCGTCTTGTTCGCGGAGACTTGGCCAGTGCCGCTGCCGCCCTGGTCCTTCAGGGTGACCGTGATGAGGGCAGTGTTGGGCGTCGATCCCGTGGCGGCGTTGAGCCCGTCAGAGACGGTGTAGTTCAGCCACAGGGTGCCATTGTAGTTCGTGACGAGGCTCTGGAGGAGCGGCCCCTGCACTTCCGAGGGCGCGCCGCCCACCGTGAACTCGAGGGGGACCTTGAGGGGTTGGAAGGTGGGCAGCGTCCCGACGTACACGTCGTAGAACGCAGTGCCCGTCGCGCCGACGCTATCGTGCGTGTAGAGGTAGATGCGGCGCCAGCCTTGCCCATCCGCGTTGATGGTGCCGCTCGTGCCGTTGAGCGGGAGCTTCTTCAGGGGTGGGTCCTGCTGGATCGATGTCGCGGTGTGCGCTTGCGAGCCGTTGTTGCGGTACACGACCGTGGTCCCGGGCCCGATAGTGATGTTCTCTGGGAAGAAACGATAGTCGGTGCGGTTCTGGCCATCCACCATCCGCACTTCGACTTGCGAGGGGCCTTGGTAGCCGTCGATGACGCTGACGTTCCCGCGCGCCCACGGGTGCGGGTGGCAGTGCATCTGCCAGATGCCAGCGAGGTCGAACTTGATGGCGCGACTTTGGCCTGGCTGCACGTAGTCGGCGACCTTCGAGCCAGTGTCTGGTGCGAACGGTTTTGGCACGGGCGCGGTGAGGGGCACTTGACCGATGGCCCAGAGGTACTCCACGGTGCCGACGGCGCGCGTGGGCGGGGTCGCCGTGAGCGTGATCGGGGTGCCAGGCGCGACCCACAAGGCGCCCGTGGCCGTGGCGCCCGTGATCTTCGTGTCAAGCTCGGAGGGAATAGTGATGCTGGCGCGCACGATCTTCTGACTCGGGGGCGTCGTGGCCTTGACGTCGGCTTGGCGACCCGGCATCGTGCACCCCGAGAGAATGAGGGCGACCCCGAGGAGCGCCATGATGGCGAGTGCACGCATGGTCATCGGGGACTGGATGGGGTGATTTAGCTCTTGTTGTGGGCTTCTCCCACGATCATTCACTGTTCTTCACATCACCATGCCCGGCATGCTCGTGTCGCCGGCGCTCACGTCCATGTATGGTGTCGGCTTGGGCGGCGGGATCAGGTCGTAGATGACCGTCATCGCGCCCTCGTAGGTCAGGTTCACGCCGCCGCGCGGTTTCACGGTGAGGGTGAAGGTCGAGGTGTCCACGCGGGCCTTCAATGCGCCGTCAGCCTTCGCATCCACCGTCAGCACGTCCTGTGTTTGGCCCGATTGCTTGAGGTGCATGTCCAAAGCGGCCTGGTTTGGCGTGGCTCCGCTGGTGGCCGCGTAGGCAGCGTCCTTCGCGGTGAAGTTGAGGAAGAGCGTGCCAGCGCGCGTGGGGCTGATGGTGACCGTGTCCATGGGGACCTTTTCGTCCACCGGGGCCGGCACGTTGGATGGGGCGCTTGCGGGGAACCCCCCGCCGATCTTCTTGACGAGGGGCTCTGGAAGCGTGGGCGTCACGTAGAGGTCATGCTCTGCGTAGCCCACGCGGCCGCCCGCGTCCGTCATGGCGACGAGCACGCGGACCCAGCCGTTGCCGTCAAGCTTGACGTCACCCGTGGGGCCCGCGAGTGGCAGCAGCTTGAGGGGCGCATCCTGGTGGGAGAGCATCGTCTGGTGGGGCTGGGCACCGTCGTTCTGGTACACGATGGTGGAGCCTTTGGAGATGGTGACATCGGAGGGCACGTAGCGATAGTCCGCCTGCGTGGGCCCATCGACGAAGTGCACGATGACGCGCTGGGGCGCCTTGCCGTCGTCCACGACGGTGACGTTGTTTAGCATCCACGGGTGCGGGTGACAATGCAAGTACCAGATGCCAGCGGTGTCGAAGGTCAGTGGTGTTGACCCACCATTGCCGATCATTGGCGTCTTTGTGGGCATGGTGGTCGTGGGGTAGGGACCTACGCCCGCGATGGGGCCGATCATCCATTGGTAAGTGACGACGCCGACCGCGTTCAATGGCGGGGCCGCGCTGACGGTCATGGAGTCGCCCACCTTCATCCACGCCCCGCCAGTGGCGGTGACGGCACTCACGAGTGGTGCGAGCACCTTGATCTGCGGAACAACGGGCGCGACACCCACAGTGGGCGGGGTGGTCGATCGGCCGATCAGGTTGTCCACTTGGCTGACGCAGCCCGCGAGGAAGGAAGCCGTTACGAGGAGGGCGGCAAAGGCAGTGCCCGCGCGCATGGACCACCCGACATGTCAGGGCTATTTCAGGATTCTTGTGAGGATGTGCGTTGATGTTCCCCCACGAGGGGGAGCACGGTTCCAGGCGGGACATGCCCGTGGAAGCGCCACTGTGACGCCAAGCTCTCAAGCGCGTCGCCCAGGGCGGCCACGTCCAGCTCCGGCCAGATGGCCCCGTTCTCGCGTAGTCTCGGGATAGCTTTCTCGGCTTGCCATAAGAAGCCGGCCTCATTCCCCGCGGTGAGGTGGAGCAGCGCGACGGCCGCCTTGATGAGGCCCATCGTCAGCGCGCGCTCCGCGGGCGGGCCCCGCCCCCAATGACCTTCCCAGGCTTCGTGCGCCTCGAAGTACTCGCCCGCGTTGAAGTGCTCCACACCGCGTCGGATGGGCTCGGGGAGAAGCATCAGGTGGCAAGCGCCACTGACCGGCTTGGTTGTTCTTGCCGCCGCCCCAGCGTCTTCAGCGCCCCGTCCAGCGCGGCTCCCGCTTCTGGGCGAAGGCATTCCTGCCCTCGACGTTGTCCTCGCTGTCCCGCAGCGGCTCGGCGAGGGATTGTTCGAGGCGGAGCGCTTGGTCGAGGTGCAACTCCACCCCGCGCAGGACGGCCTCGCGCGCATGGCGCACTGCGCGGGGCGCGCGGCGCGCGATGGTCTCCGCCATCTTGAGGGCCGTCGGCATGAGCTCCGCTCGCGGCACGACGCGGCTGACGAGGCCAACGCTTAGCGCGCGCTGCGCGTCGATGGGCTCGCCAGTAAGGATCATCTCCAGCGCCACGCCCACCGGCACTGCGCGGGGCAGTCGTTGCGTGCCGCCTTGGCCGGGAATGATGCCGATCTTGACCTCGGGAAGCGCGAAGGTCGCGTTCTCGCTGGCGATGCGGACGTCGCACGCGAGCGCCAGCTCCAAGCCGCCCCCGAAACAGATGCCGTTCACGGCGGCGATGATGGGCTTGCCCGCGTCGAGGTTGCGCGTGATGCCGCCTAGGCCGGGCTCGCGGTCCCACGTCTCGCGGCGCTTGTGCGGCGGCGCGCGTGCGTACCACTCACCCATCTTCTTGATATCTGCGCCAGCGCAGAACGCCTTCTCGCCCGCGCCAGTGATGATCGCTACTCGGATCTCGTCATCGTCCCGCACGCGGATCCACGCTGCGACAAGGGCGTCGCTGGTCTCGGGATCGATGGCGTTGAGGGCCTCGCTGCGTTGCAGCTCGATCAACGCGACGTGGCCGCGAGTCTGGAATCCCACCGTCATTGCACGAGGGCAAGTGGGGCCTGTCGCTTGGACCTTTCACTTCGCCACGATCACGGTGCGGTCGGCCGCGCGGACGACCCGGGGATGGCTCTTGGCTGCGTTCGCCTACTCCGCGGGGTAGGCTTTAAGTCGGTCATGGGTCTGCCCTTCTCGCCGAGGGCTTACCGATGGCAGATTTCGACGTGATCGTGGTCGGCGCAGGCGTCGCGGGCAGCACGGCTGCGGCCCGCATGGCGAAGAATGGCCTCAACGTCCTCCTTGTGGACCGCGCCAAACCCATCGGCTCCAAGAACCTCTCGGGCGGAGTGCTCTGGGGCAACGACCTCGACGAGGTCTTCCCCAACTGGCAAGTCGAAGCGCCAGTCGAGCGCCCCATCACGACCAAGGGCGTCTCGTTCCTCACCAAGGAATCCGGCTTCACCGCGCAGTTCTCGACGGAGGGCTGGAAGAAGGCGCCGTACAACGCCGTGAGCGTGCTGCGCGCGCGCCTCGACCTGTGGCTCTCCGAGCAGGCCGCGAAGGCCGGCGTGAACGTCATCGACGGCGTGAACGTGGAGCACCTCGCAGTGGAGGACGTGAACGGCATCCGCACCGTGAAGGGCGTCGTCCAAGCGGGCGAGACCATCACTGGCGACTGCGTCATCCTCGCGGACGGCACGAACTCGCGCCTCAGCATGGACCTCGGGATCCGTGGCAAGCTCGACCGGCGCCACTACGTCATCGGCATCAAGCAGGTCATCCAGTTCCCCAGCGAGGAAGCGCTGCAGGACCGCTTCGCCATCGGTCCCAACGAGGGCGTCGCGTGCGAGTACGTCCTTGGCTACTTGGACAATGGCGCGAAGGCCGGCGGGTTCCTCTACACGAACAAGGACACCGTCTCGCTTGGCGTCGTCATCAACCTTGATAGCATCTGGGAGAAGGGCGTCTATACGCACAAGGTGATGGAGGCGTTCCGCACGCACCCCACCATCGCCGCGCTCGTCAAGGGCGGCGAGATGGTGGAGTACGGCGCGCACCTCATCCCCGAGGGCGGACTCCACGTCGTGCCGCAGCTCTACGGCAGCGGTTGGCTCGCGGTGGGTGATGCTGCCGGCCTCGTCTATTCGAACGGCCTCGTCATCCACGGCATGAACTACGCGGCCCGCAGCGGCATCATCGCGGCGGACGCTTGCATCGCGGCCAAGAAGGCTGGCGGCTTCAGCGAGCGCAACCTGAGCGCTTACGGCCGCATGATCGAGGACTCGTTCATCATGAAGGACCTCCGCAAGTTCGAGGGCCTCGACGAGTTCGTGTGGGACGACGTGAACCACCAAGTGCTCCCGGGCCTCGTGGAGGACGTCTTCAAGGGCCTCTTCACGAACAACGGCGTCCCCAAGGAGACCGCGCAGACGATCGTGAAGCGGTCGCTACGCGAACGCAAGGTAGGCCTAGGCAAGCTCGCGCGCTTCGCCCTCAAGGCAAGGAAGTCCGTCTGAGGATGGTGACAACCACATGGCTGAACTCTCGAAGGAACCCATGGAGATCAAGGCGATGCTCGGCACGACGTCGTACAACTTCGACTCGCACGAGCACGCGCACATCACCATCGACCAGAGCATCTGCAAGACTTGCCCCCACTTCATGTGCATGTACGGCTGCCCCGCCGGCTGCTTCTCGCTCGCGAACGGCGTCATGCAGTTCCAGTATGAGGACTGCGTCGAGTGCGGCACGTGCGATATCATGTGCACGCCCGGTTCTGTGAAGTGGAACAACCCGAGAGGGAGCTTTGGGGTCAAATACCGCTTTGGGTGACGCGTGCGCGGATTCGTCGTAGGCCTGACGGGCTTCTCTCTCCTCGGACTCGTCGTCGCCTGGCTCAATCACGAGCTTCTGATGGAGCTGGCGACATGCCAGAGCAGCTGGGGAATGTACCCCTGGACGTTCGCGCTCCCCTTCATCGCCGTTGCAGGCGCACTGCTGGTCCTCGTCCGCGTCAAGCGCGCTACGCTCTTTCGCGGTTCGATCGTCGGGGTCGGAGTCGGGCTGCTTCTTCAGGTTCCCTTCTGGGCGGACGCTGGTTTGGGGCTGTGCTCCACCGTATGACCGACGCACGCGACATCATGCGTGCGCCGGGAAGCGTGACCCGTCGATGGCATATGCCCAAGAAGCCACCGTGGTGGAAGCGTTTCTCGGCGTGGGTCCTCGTGCTGAGGGGGTGACGCACGATG
>JBAZZN010000074.1:0-10358 GCA_041658815.1 Thermoplasmatota archaeon | reverse complement strand
CCTTGAGCGCGAGCGGGAGGAGTCCCAGCGCCGTGACGATAACGAGAAGCAACTTCGCGAGCAGCTCGAGAAGGACGCGCGCGAGTTGGAGGACGCACTCCGCAACGCGCCAGAGCGCGAGGTGAAGGACGCTATCGTGGACGAGCTGAAGGCAGCGGGCCTCTTGCGCGAGACCGCCCAGGGACTCTCGGGCACGCTCCAACTGATCGACCGCTTCGCGTCGCTCGTGTACGAGGACGAGATGCGCACGATGGGTGGCCGCTCTGGCGCGGCGACCGGCGAGTACGCAGAGGGCGAGGGCCACTACATCCGTGGGCCGCTGCGCTCAGCCGTGGAGACGTCCCGCATGGACATCCTCGCGTCACGCATCCGTGCGCGCTCGCGTCACCCCCACGTGAAGCACATGGTGGACGACGACGTCGTCGTGTACCGCGAGGAACGCACGAGCGCGATGCACGTCGTTCTCATCGTGGACCGCTCGGGCAGCATGGAGGAGAACGGCCGGCTTGATGCGGCGAAGCGCGCCACGCTCGCGCTCCACCACGCCGTGCGCCGCCGCAACGCGCGCAACCGCGTCGATATCCTCCTTATGGATACAAGCGTGAGGCCCGCGACGCTGCGTGACGTTTGGGAGACCGAGCCCACGGGCTTCACGAACACCGGCGCCGCGCTGCGCCTCGCGCGCGAGCTCGCCCGGCGCAGGCACAGCGATCGCCTCCTTGTTTACCTCGTGACTGATGGGTTGCCCGAGGCGTACACCCGCGCGGGTGAGGATGTGGCGGGGCACCCTGACAAAGCGATGGCGTATGCGAGGGAGCAAGCAAAGCTCCTGCGCCGCGAGCGCGGGCTCGCGGGTTTCGTCATGCTGCTCTTGGAGCCGGAGGACGAGCGCTACGTGAAGGCAGCGGAGGCGCTTGCGAAGGAAGCGGGAGGCCGCGTGCAGAAGGTGGACCCGAAGGAGCTGGCCTCCACACTGCTTAGGAGCTTCGAGACGACGCCGTCAACGCTGCGTGTGTGAGCGATTGGCTTGAGCCGTGCCAGTCCCACGAATCACCAAGACGCAAAGACGCCAAGACACCAAATGCTGATAGCCGCATCCTCACGGACTTCCCTTCCCGTCTTGCCACGCTCCGCAGTGCGTGCAGAACGTGGATCCCGCGTCCAGCGGCGCGCGGCACTCGCGGCACAGGCCCGCGGTGACGCTGCCTACTCCCGACACCGCGCGCCCACGGTGCGTGACGATGAGCACGATGATCGGGCCGACGAAGCCGGCGCCGCCAAGCACGAAGAGCGAGGGAATGAGGGGCGCCGGGTCGTATTGCGCGACGGTGCCCACGACGTGGTCCGTCGGCACGAACGTGATGTTGCGCTCGGTCTCTGCCTTCACGATGAAGCCGGTCTGTCCTACCGCGAGCGCGTTGACATCCACCGTCACGTTCTCGGCGATCGTGGCGTTCCCCTCGACGTGCGTGAGGTCCGTGAACGTGAGGGTCTGCGGCACGAAGGATCCGTTCGCGGTGGGCGCGACGAACGCGAGCGCGTGGACGATGCTCGCGTTCCTGGATTGTGCGGGGAAGCTCGTGCCTGGGTCCGCCACGAGGAGCAGTGCCCCCTCGGGAGCGCCGGCATCGGGTGCTGGTTGGAGGAACGTGGGCACGAGCGTGGGAGCGGCGATGGGCACGACGAGCGCGCGCATGCCGGCGACGGGGTCGGCGGCTCCTGGCAAGCGGGTGGCGCGCTCCATGTCTGGGGTGACGGTGACGGAGAACGCGGTCAGCACGCCGGCAGACACGAGGACGACCAGCGAGATCACAGAGAGGAGGATGAATCCCCAGCGACCGCGTGCCACGAGGCGGGAGAAGGGACCTTACTCTTAGGCTTGGTGGGCCGCAAGAGCGCAAGCACGAGCACAAGCGCGACCGCGAGCGCCTCGCTCAGACGGACCAGGGGATCCGGCTGCGCACGCCAGGTGGTATCCGGGCGAGGATGCGCGTTCGCAGCTCCGTCCCGAAGGGCGGGTGGCCCAGCGCTTCCTCGATGAGGTTCTGGAAGAGGATGGGGCGCTCGAACTGGGGCGCGTGGCCGCACTTGGGGATCCATACGAGGCGCGAACCGGGGACGCCCATGTGCCAGCGGTGCGCCATGATCGGGGGGATGAGGCCGTCGCTTTCGCCCCAAAGTATCGTGGTCTTGGCGCGCACCTTGGATAGCTCCTTGTCGTTGATGATGTCAGCGCGGTGCGTGGAGTTGATGAAGTTGACGACGGCGGGCGAGCGGAACATCGACGCGACCTCGCGTGCGACGATGTTCAGAGCGGCCGGCGGCTTGTGCATGACGATCTTGAAGAAGCGCCTCACGTCCGTCTCGTGCTCGATCCGCAGCATCTCGAGGCTGTCCCACATGCCCTCGTAGGCGAGGCCCGCGGATTCGACGAGGACGAGGCGTGACGCGTCGAGGCCATCCAGGTGAGCCCGCGTTGCCACCCAACCGCCTAGGCTGTGCCCCACGAGGCCAATGTCGTTCCCCGGGCTCTTGGCCTTCACGACCTCACGCACGACGCTCGCGTGCTCGCGGATGCTCAGGAACCCGCGATCATCGTGTGGCGGGGACCAACCGTGGCCCGGCAGGTCGATGGCGAGGACGCGGTCGCCACGCCAAGCGAGGAGGGGAAGCGTGCGGAACCAGTTGTTCGCCGTGTCGCCCAAGCCGTGGAGGAGCACGACGGTGCGGTGCGCGTCGGTCGGGCCGGCCGCATACACGTGGACGGGGTGCCCATCGACTTGGACGAACGAGTCCTCGACGCCTTGGCTCACAAGGAGCTGGCGGACGCGTGCGTGAAGGAAGCTTAGGGCCTTCGCATCGGACCACGCGGTCCACTCTCGCACACTCATCGATGGGTCGTCCTCGCTCAAAAGCCGTTCCCCACCAATAGTAGGAGTGAACCCATGGGGCGTCACGGGTGGAGTACGAGCCACGTCTCGTAAGCGCTCGCAGCAGCAAGCACAGCGCTGCTCATGATGAGTGGCACCGCAAGCGCCTGCAGGGGCGCCAAGAGGCTCCATTCGTACGTCCGGGTAGGCACGAGTGTGCGCAGCTCGCGTGCCGACGGGACGACCAAGAGGAGGACGCCTGCTGACTCGATCACGAAGAGGGGAAGCACGCGCGCGAGGTCGAAGCGGTCCGACGCTTGGAGCAAGAACTCGAGCCCCACGAGGAGGCCAACGATGACGGCGCCCGAGAGGAGCGTCGCGATGTGCTTGCGGTTGTGCTTCTTCTTCTCGAGCCACACGGCCGCGAACCCGAAGCCAGGCACGATGCACGCGAGCCCCAGATTGTGGATGAACACGTACAACGTGAAGAACACGGGGCCAAGGATCGCCGTCATCTGGAAGAGGAACCCAAAGGGCTGCTGGCCCGTGAGCGACGGGATGACGATGTCGAACACGCCCTGCATGAGGCTGATCGTGCCCAGACACGCCAGGAACGCGAGGATGGCGCCTGGCCACCTGGGAAGAGCGACCTGGCGTGGCGACGCGGCAGTGACGTTCGACAAGGGAAGCCTGTCGAGGGGGTCGTCAAGAGGCTAAGAATGTTCCTGGTCTCGGGTTGAACGGACCAAGCGGCAGCAAGCCGCGCGGGCGCGCGCTTGTCGGCGCCTCAAGCCGCTTTGGCCGCCGCGGCGGCCTCCGCGTCCTGGGACTTGCCCTTGATCTTCTTGAGGCGGAACACGTTCTCGCGCTCCATCTCCTCGAGGCGCAGGCGAATGAAGTCGCGCGCCTGCTCCAGCTCAGGGATGACCTTGAACTCGAGCGCGTTCACGCGGCGCTTCGTCTTCTCGATCTCGTCGAGCATCTTCTTGATGGACGTCTCGACCTCGGCCGCCTTGATGATGGTCTCCACTAGCTGCTCGTAGCGGTTCGCGGCCTCGTCGATCCTGGGGCTCGTGCCGATGACGCCGTAACCGCGCTCCAGAAGCGGCGTGCGGACGGATTCGCCCGAGATGGTGGGAACGACGACGCCCATCACGTTCTTCTTGCCCGTCTTGATGCGGGGCGATTTCACGAGCGCCATGGCGGCGCTTCTGATGGGCATCGCGCCCTCGATCGCTTCCGCGATGTGGACGGCTTGCTGGCCCTTCGCGTAGTTCTCGCCCACTGACGCGCGGATCTTCTTCGCGTCCTCCAACATCTTGAAGAACTCCATGATGAGGCCGTCACGCTTCATCTTGAGGAGCTTGTAGCCCTTCTTCGAGAGGACGATGCGCTTCTTCAGCTCGATGAGCTGGGAGCGGGTGGGCTTGACGTCCTTGAGGGCCATGACTGCCGCCGATTCGCGCGGGCGAAATAAAGGTTCTGACCCACGCGGATTCATTGTATTACGTTCGTAATACATACTCGCCAGCGTCGCACGTGCGTGCGTGCGTGCGGCTCACGCGGGCTCGCCGAACTCGCGCTCCAGATGACGCACGGCGGCCACGGAGAGGAAGGCATCCGTCGCGACGAGGCTGAGCGCCACGGCGAAGCATAACAGCGCGCCCGTGAAGCTGTAGATGGGCCAGCGCGCGCTGTCGATACCAAACTCGCTTGGCAGGAGGATGAGGAGCGTCGTCGCGATGGTGAACACGATGGCCAACACGCCCATGAGGATAGCATTGCGCAGGATGACGGCGCGGCGCACGTGCCGCGTGCGTTGCCACTTGATGTTCTCGCGGTGCGCGTCGGTCGCGCTGGGCAGCTCCTTGGCGAGGACGCGCATCCGGTCGATGACGCGGAACAAGCGCGATTGGGTGAAGTTGAGGAAGATGGCCGCGCCGTTCACGAGGAAGATGGGCGCGAGCGTGGCTTGGATGAGGGTGACCGCGTCGGACGCCATGCAGATATCGATGCGGACGCATGGTTTGACGCTTGTGAGTTGACGCGCGATTTGGTCCTTCACCACGGAGACCGGAGGAGGGATTCCGTGGAGGGAATGCCCAGGAGAGAGACGGAGTCCGCGTTCTTTGTCCGGGCGCTTGCCCTCCTCCGTCTCTCTCCTGACCGTTGCCAATCAGGACTCTCGTCTCCGTTCTCCTCGTCTCCGTGGTGAATCGTCCGGAGACGCGGAGGGGAGACAACCTTCTTCCGAGCAGCTACCAGTCGCGATCTCGTGGTCCTCGCCGAGAAGGTCGGCAAGAAACGCAACTTCGTGTCGGGCTTCCTCCTGAGCCTCGTCACTGCGCTCGTGTACGCCGTGTACTGGAACTACCGCGCTCACAACGAGGTGTACCGCCAGTTCGAGCTGCAGAAGGAGGACCGCGACGAGGGCGTCGTGTGGTTCATCCTCGGCATCATCCTGCCACCATTCCTCCTCGGCTACTGGTGGCTCATGGTGTCCAACGTGCAGTACGCGCGTGACCGCATGCGTTTGCCGCGCGGCATCAGTCCGGGGCGCTTCATCGTGCTCGCGGTCCTCGCGTTCGCTTCCTACATCGGCGCCGTGCTTCTCGCCGTGTACGCGTCCACCATCGACACGGCGACCGCCGCGCCCGAGCAAGCACGAGCGTCGCTCGCCGCCATCGGCGGCACGGTCGCGTTCGTCCTGCTCACGCTCGCCTTCGGGGGGGTCGCGTACCACCGCCTCCAGGGCGACATCAACGGATTGTGGGACGCTTACGATCGCCGCATCATGGAGCTCCAGGCTCCCGCGGTGGCTTCTCCTCCGCGGCCCGCGGCTCCTCCGGGCCCGGCGATGGCTGCGTGGGCCCAGTCTCCGGCAACGTATTATGCGGACTTGACGCCGCGGGAACCTCCGCAGCCTCCACCGTGAGCGCAGCGTGACCGTGGAACGGGGGGAACACGCGCTCCAGCTCACGCGCGACGCGGGGACGCAAGCGATCCCTCCCAGCCGCGACGAAGAACGTGAGGACGAACGCGGCGATCGTGACGACAAGCGGCCAACCGAGGCCTATGATATCTGCCCCGCCCATGAGAAGCGCGAGGATGCCGAGCAGGACGGCGCCGAAGTTGTTGGCCCAGTGCAGCAGCGTGGAAGCGACCGTGCTCATCCAGCGTGCACGGGCATCGGGAAGGGCTTCCACAAGCGAGAATACCGACATCGAGAGGCCGCACGCGGCAGCGTGGAACAAGGCGCGGGCCACGTAGAAGAACGTGGCCTCGTCGCCGTAGGAGAGGAAGTGCTCCATGACGCCAAACGCCGCGCCCGATGCCCACCCGAAGGGCAAGCGCAGCCACACGGGACGCACGCGCAGCACCGTGACCACAGCGAGCGCGAGCCCAAGCTTCGCGAACTCCTCGAAGACCGGGGCCCCCACGACGAGCTGACGGAGGAAGCCGCGCTGCGCGAGGATGCCGATCCAACCCAAGAGGAAGAGGATGCTCGCGAACACGAGCGGGTCCTTGGCGAAGCGCACGGTGAACGGTTCTTCCTCCACGCGCGGGCGGTCCTCCCCATAGAAGACGATGCCAGGGATGGACGTACCCCGCCCGTGGCGTGGTGGCCACTCGATCGGGGCAGGGCTGAGGAAGAACGCTTCGTTCTCGATGCTGGGCGCGTCCTCCTCCATGCAGCAAGCGAGCGCGCGCGGGCCGCTTGAGGCTGGCGCCCGGAGGTAACCGAGCACGACCGCTCGCTCACGCCGCACGCTTCGTCTTTCATGCCGTGCAGGATTATGGCGTGAGGACACCACGGCGGATGCATGCGTCGGGCCTTCCCGCTCGCCCTCGCCATCGTCCTCGTCGCCGCGCTTCCCCCGCTCTTGAGCGCGGGCACCCCGCAAGGCGCCGCGATGGCTTGGCGCTCGGCGCTCATCATCGACTCAGCGACGGCGCACCCAGCAAAGATGTTCGAGGCCTTCGACACGGCCAGCCTCAGCCTGTTCGACTTCAATGGGGACGGCCAACTCGAGATCGTGAGCCTCAACGACAACAACCACGCGTACGTGCTGGACTCGCGCACGGGTGCCGTGCTATCAGAGATCGTGACGACGCACCCAGGCGGGGACAACTGGCCAGTGCGCGACATGAATCCGATCGCGACTGGCGCGCTCTACGGGAATGGCGTCCCGTGCATGGTGATCCCCAATGGTGCGGCCTACTTGAGCGCGTGGTGCTACGACGCGGTGGCGTCCAACGCCACGAGCTTCAACTTCACGAAGAAGTGGGAAGTGCGGGTGGACGCGGCACTCTACGAGCGCGATTTCAAGACCGCGCACCCCTGGATGTTCGACCCGGACGGCAAGCTCAACAAGACGTACGAGTTGGGACTCGATGGCAATGCCTTCATGGCGAGCGTGGACGGGCCCAATTCCCCGAAGACCGTGTTCGTCGAGACGGACGGCTACCCCGGGCAGCTCGCGTTCGCCGCGGACGGTTCGTACCGCTGGTCCCACTCGTGGTACGACGGGAACGCCGGCCCCAAGGTCCTTGACATCGACAAGGACGGACGCAAGGACGTCTGCTTCGCGAGCGACGCGGGGGAAGTGGCGTGCTACGACGCGAAGACGGGAGGCGTGAAGTGGTCGTTCCACGCCCGCGATCACGGCGCCTACCCGGGCAGCATCCCGGTCTCGCCAGGCTACTTCAACCTCTACGGCGACGGCAAGTACGAAGTGTTCTTCGGCGCGAGGAACGCCGTGTACGGGAACAACTCCACGAGCATTCCCAGCAACAGGGATCCGACATACGACCGGAACTGGATGAACGAGACGCACGCGCAGTGGTTCTTGCTTGATAGCAAAGGCGACCTCGTGTGGAACGTGTCGTACGATTGGATGAATCCACTTGCGTACAATCACCCCGCGGCCACCGACATCAACGGCGACGGCGTCCTGGACCTCGTGAGCCTGGATTGGAACACGATCGGCCACAAGCCTGGGGAGTGGGAACCGACGAACCGCCCGAGCAACCTGTTCGCGCTCGACGGACGCGACGGCTCGGTCCTGTGGCGCACGTCCGTTGGCAGCTACTGGTCGAACAAGGACTTCGTCATCGGGGATGGGACGGGCGACGGCAAACTAGACGTCATCATCTCGGAGCCCAAGTGGGGAAACGAGGGCATCGGCCTCTACGATCTCTACTCAGGCAAGAACAAGGGTTGGTTCCCCACGGATTGGGCCGGCCAGACGCGCGGCCCCGTCGCGGGGGACCTCTACGGTGACGGAAAGCTCGAACTGGTCGTGCCCATCTCGCGGCACGCGCCGGGCACGAACTACCGCTCGCTCGACGTGGGCTGGCGCGAGGGCGCGCTGCAGATCATCGCGACGGACTCGCCATACAAGGTCACGTTCAGCGCGAACTTCCTCCTGAGTGACGACCAAAAAGAGACAGTGACGCACGGCATCACGGCGCGCCCACCCACCCCGACCACGCCACCCACGCCGACGCCCACGACGACGACGCCGGTCGTCACCACGACGCCAGCGAGCACGACGGCGCCAGTCGTCACGACAGCCCCTGCGAACGCAACGCCTCCGACCACGAACGCGAGCCTCACGGCCCCACCGCCGACGAGCAGGAACACGACGACCACCACGAGCACGCCGCCGCAGACAAGCCCTGGTCCGTCTGCAAGCACGACGACAACGACGACGGCCCCCGCTCCCAGCCAGCCGCTCCAGCCGGCGGTCGGCCTCCGCGTGCCAGGCCCCACGCTTGGCATCATCGTCGCGGCCGCGAGCGCCGCCGTCATCGTGGCGCGCCCTCCACGGCGGTGAGCGGCCGCAGTTTCTTCTACAAGTGGGCCATCCCATTTCATGCTCCACGAAGCGTGCTCGCGCTGCGGCCGCACGCTACTGGAGCTTCGGCGCGACGCGAACCGCGACTCCATGCGCGGCTCGGCGCCGCTGTGCCAAGTGCCCCGCTGCCCACTCGTGCAGAAGGTCCTCGGATTCGAGGATGCGCCGGCGCACCCCGGCACCGAGCTGATGGGGCCTTCCCCTCCTGCGGTCTTCGTGGGCCGCTATGGATACCCCAAGGTCGCGCTTGGCCCCCTATTGCCACCAGCGCCAGAGATGGCCGCGCCCGGCCTTGCAGAAACTCCCGCAGAATGGGCCAGGAAGCTCGACATCGCTGACATCCTCGCGATGCGCTCACGCCTCGTGCGGAGCAAGGCCACGATGGACGTCACGTCGCCGCGCGACCAAGCGCACGCGCTGGAGGCCAGCCGCGCGCTCGCCATGACGGACAAGCCTCTCGACACCGAGGTCACGCTGAAGAAACCGCCCAAGCTCGACTTCGAGCCCAAAGTGGACGGCTTCGCCGCGCCCATGGGCCCCAGCGTCACCATCATCGATGCGCGCGTGCTATCATCACCCAGCGTGCCGCGCAAGGTCGATTCCATCGTGAGCGACATCCACGCGGACGCCGCCACCGGCACGATGGAACTGTACGACGGCGGCATCTCGGCGTACCACATCCAACGCCTGCTGAGCGTCGGCCTCCTGGGGCAGGAGCGCCGCCGCAAGCTCGTGCCCACGCGCTGGAGCATCACGGCGACGGATGATATCCTTGGCAAGCAGCTCATCGAGCAGGTGAAGGGGTTCGCGACCGTGGATGCGCCGCTGGTCTTCTCCGCCGACTTGTTCGGGAACTACTTCCACGTGCTGCTGATGCCGCGCGTGTGGGCCTACGAGATGATCGAGGCGTGGCAAGGCGACGACGGATGGATGGCCGGGCACGACCTGGAGCCGTACGCGGGCCGCGCATCGTACGCTGATAGCATCACGGGCGCGTACTACGCGGCGCGCTTGAGCGTGCTGGAATGGCTCATTGAGCAGCAGCGGCAAGCCAGCGTGTTCGTCTATCGCGAGATCACGGAGGACTACTGGGCGCCCCTTGGCGTGTGGGTCATCCGCGAGGCCGTGAAGATGGCGATGCAGGGCAAGGGGCTCGTGTTCGAGGACATCGCGAGCGCGGTGAGGCACATCGCGAGGCGCTCGCGCAACGGCGATTGGACGAAGACCATGGTGCTACCGAAGGAAGCTCACGCGCAGCGGACGCTGCGGGATTTCCTCCTATGAACAGCGTGGGACTTTACCAGCATGTCTCCTGCACGTGCCGAACGGCCCTCTTCGCGTTCTTCGCGCCTTCGCGTACAAGAAGTGGGTCATCCGCAAAGGCGATCGTCCAGGAACCCCAGAGACAGACGAGTCCTTATCCTGCGGCCACTCACTTAGAGAAACCGTGACTCCCCGCCAGAGGCCAGCAATCATCGTTGGGGCGTTCGCGCTCGTTGTCCTTCTACGTAACTGGTCACCTTTCTGGCACGCTCGGGCGGCGCTAGCATAGGTCGCACCGGCAACGCCTCGACGCAAACCGAAAACTCTAGGTCAAGTTCAGCTATCATTCCTTTGTGCCTCACGA
>JBAZZN010000073.1:0-10554 GCA_041658815.1 Thermoplasmatota archaeon | reverse complement strand
CTCACCACGGAGACACGGAGAACGGAGGGTGCTGTTCTTGAGGATCGAGTCTCTCCACATCAGGAACTTCCGCCGCTTCGCCTTGGTGGACCTGGAGCTGCCAGATGGCGTGACTGCGCTTGTGGGGCGCAACGGCGCCGGCAAGTCCACGCTACTCGAGGCCCTGGGCTGGTGCCTCTATGGGAACGAGGCCGCGCGCACGGGAAAGGACCTGATCAAGCGGCGCGGAGCTGCCGCTGGTGACGACGTGCGCGTGCGTCTCGCGTTCCGCTTCGGTGCACATGTGTACGAGGTGACGCGCGAGTTGCTCGGCAAAGGCGAGAGCCACGTCGCGACCGTGACAGTTGACGGCAGCGTCGTCGTGAACGCTGGCGCGCAAAGCGCGAAGGAAGCCACAGCGTACGTCGCGCGCCTCTTCCATATGGACCGCGAGGCGTTCTTCACGAGCCTCGTCGCGCGCCAAAGCGAACTCGCGATGCTGACGGACATCCCGGCGGGCCAACGCAAGCGTATCCTCATCGGACTCCTGCGACTCGACGCTGTGGATGGGGCCATCGTGGAGGCGCGCTCGCGCAAGCGCAACGTGCGCGCGGAACTCATGGGCCTGCGCAGCGTCATGCATGACGCGTCCTCGTTGCGCATGGCGCTCGATGTCGCGCGCGGCGCGGTCGAGGGTGGTCACGCGACCCTCGTGGCAGCGGACGGGCGCATCGCCGCGCTCGTGGACGAAGTCGAGGACGTGCGGCAGCGGCGCGAAGCGAGCCGCAAGCGCGCCGAGGAGTACCGTCACGTCGCTCTCCTGATCGCGAGCGCCGCAGAGCGCGTCGGCACGCTCGCGCGCGACCGCGATCGGCGCGTCGCCGAGCTCGCGCAGTCCCGCGCCGCCGCTGCGCAGGCACTCGCATTGGGCAGCCAACTCGAAGCGCTTCCCCTCGTGAAGGAGCGCTGCGAGGCGCTCGCGGCGCTGCGCATCCGTCACGAGGAGCTTTCCCGCACGACGCGGGAGCTGGCCGCAGCGGAGAGCGAGGCCGCGCGAGCATCGAGCGAGCACGAGACGGCCATCCAGATGCTTGCGGGCGCTGGCGCGCTCGCGAAGCAGGCCGAGCGGGTCGCCGTCGAGCGCCAGCGATCGGACGCCCGCCTCACGGACGCGCGCATGCGCGAGGCCGAGGCGTCCGTCCGTGCAAAAGAAGAAGCGCGCCTCCTATCTGAGGTCGAGGCGAAGGCCGCGCGCGTGCGCGAAGTCGGTCCCGAGTCACCTTGCCCCACGTGCCTGCGCCCGCTTCGCGAGCACCACAGCGAGTTGCTTCACGGCTTCGCGTCCGAGACCGAGCAGCGCCGCGCCGCGCTGGCCGTGCTCTCACCGATCCTTGAAGACGCCAGACGCGAGGCCGCCGAGTCAAGCCGCTCTCTCGTGGACCTTGCCGCGCGCGAACAAGAGATCCAGCGGAAGGCCGCGCAACTTGGGCGCGCGGAGGCACAGCGCGACGCGGCTGCATACGCTCTGGCGAGCGCGACGGGACGAGCTGCGGACCTCCGTGCCCGCGCGAGCGCACTGCAAGCCGCCCCATTCGAAGCGCAAGCCCAGCAAAGCGCGCTTGCAGAGCTGCGCCGGCTCGAAGCGCTCAGCGCTCAGCGCGAGCGCGCGCTGGCCGTGGCAGATCGGGCCGACGAGATCGTGCGCATCCTCACCGAGCTCGAAGAGGCTGAGAAGGCAGCCAGCGCGGCGCATGCTGACGCCAAGCGACGGAGCGACGCGCTCCGATTCGACCCGGCGGCGCACGAAGCGCTGGAGAGGGCCGCGGAGGCAGCGGAGGCGAGGCTTGGCGAAGCGCGGCTCCTGCGCGAGCGCGCCCAAGGCGAGCTCCAGCGCCGACTCGACGAGGAGCGGCGGCTCCTCGCGGACATCGCACAGCAGGAGGCGCTCGCGGCACGCGCCACCGTGCTCGAAGCGCGCGTGACCCTGCTTGAGCATCTGGCGGGAGACCGCGACAACGGGCTCCTGCCTGAATTCAAGGACCACTTGATCGGCCGCATCAGACCAATGCTCTCCGCGCACGCGGGGCGTTTGTTCCGCGAGTTGACCGAGGGGCGTTATGCGGACCTCGAAGTGGCGGACGACTACGACCTGCTCGTCCATGACGAGGGCCAGGCGTTCGGCCTCGCGCGCTTCAGCGGTGGCGAATCGGACCTCGCAAACTTGTGCCTGCGCTTGGCGGTCTCGCAAGTGGTCGCGGAGCGGGCCGGCACGGAGGGCTTCGGATTCCTCGCGTTGGACGAGGTCTTCGGCTCGCAAGACGAGGTCCGCAAGGGCAACATCCTGCGCGCGCTCAAGGGTCTCAGTGGCCGCTTCCGTCAGATAGTCCTCATCACGCACATCGATGATATCAAGGACGCGGCGGAGAACGTCATCCGCGTGCGGGCCCTTGACGATGGCACCTCAGAGTGCGTCGTCGAGGGCGCGGGGTGACCCGTAGCCGATCAGTGGCTCATGGCCGTCGCGTCATCACTCCCGCCGTCACACCCAGCGACGCAAGCGCGACCCACAACGGCATCGGCGTGTTCTGCACGGCGCTCACGATGCCCTTCTGAGTGAGCACGGGGTTCTGGGGGAATGCGTCTTGCGAGTCTGCCACTCCGTCCCCGTCAGAGTCGGCTTCGAGGACGTTCAGGTCCATCGCAAGCGTGCTGTTGCCTTGGGGTGTGAGGAGCCCCAGCCTGACGGTCACCGGCCCCATGGAGGGGAACCGCAGCGGCAGGGTGAGTGTGGATGCGCCGCCGCCGTCGATGATGGTCTCCGTCGTTTTGCCAAGCGTCGTGTCGTTCGCTCGTGCTTCGACTCGCGCGGTGCCCGGTTCCTCGCCGCCGTTCTGGAGGAAGACGAGGAGGGTGATCGACTGGTTAGCGCGCACCGTCGTGGGCACGAACGCCGTGTGGTCGATGGTCACGTTTGGCGGTGAGAGCGTGTGGTAGCTCGTCGTCACGTAGAGCACGCGCGCATCATGGTCCCCGGGTGTCGCGTTCGCAAGGATGGGGAACGTCACACGCGTGGTCTCGCCCACGCCCAGGCTCACGTTCACTGACGCGACCTGCTTGCCGTCCATCATGAGTCCAACGAGCTTGTCGAGCTTCTCCGTGCCGCGGTTCGTGACGTTCGCCGATATCGTGAGGCTGGCATTGGCGCTCACACGTGCGGGTCGCGCGTCCAACGTGCCCACGACAAGCTGTCCTTCAGGCACGAAGGGCGCGTAGGGGAGCGGCCACTTGGTGCCGGTCACGTAGTCCTCGAAGAAGTTGGAGAGGTCAGAGACGACGAGTTCCTCGGAGACGTTCTGGAGTTCTGCGTTCGTGACGCTTTGGGCGGCTTCGGCGCGCGTCGCGTCGCCGTGCTTGGCGTTGAGCGCTCGGAGGACGTCGCTCAGCGTGACCTGCGCGCCGCTTCGCGACCTGAGCGTTTCGTCCAGCGCGCGCAAGACGATGAGTCCCTTGTGGTAGGCGAAGCGCTCGAGGCTCGTGCCGTACGCGGCGTCAGTGAGCACCGCAGTCCTCAAGTCGGGATCCTTGGCGTCGCGCGCGGCCTCGCCGAAGAAGGCGTCCACCTGGTGGGGCGTCCAGATGTCTGCGGCGTACATCGCGAGTGCGCTGTGGTAGTCAGCGTCGCCTTCGTTGAGCCAGATGCTGCTGTCGGGCGGGCTCTCGGTCGTGCCGAAAAGCTGGAAGACGTGCGCGTACTCGTGGGCAGCGGTCCTGATGTCAGCGCTTTCGTGCACGAAGAAGGAGTCGGCGCCGCCCAGTCCCCCGCGGAACATGGGGTCGGGCGCGTTCACGACAAGCACGTTGCGGTGCACGCCTGGCCCATAGACGGCTGTGTAGTAGGGCGTCGCATTCTCGATGAGTCCGAAGAGTTGGGCGTCGTAGGACGTCACGTTTCCCAGGCGGACGTAGTGTACGTCCTTGCCTGCGACGGCGCGTGTCTCGCTGGCCAGAAAAGCGCCGAGTGCGACGTAGCCACGCGGGAGCGTTTGCCCTTCTGGCAGCACGTACTGGTGGGCACCGGTCTGGGTCCAAGGCGCAGCCTCATCCCACCCAGCGGGCGCATCGATCTTGACGAACGTCCGGTTCTGGAACGTGGTGCCCGCGTAGAACTGGTACTGATACTCTAAAGTGATGGACTCGGCCTTGAAGAGCGCGAAGTCAGCGCCAACGTGTGCGAGGCGTTGCGTCGCATCGTTGAATGCGGGGCGCTCCACCATCACGTCGTACGTGAACGACTCTGGCCCGTCCACGTGCAAGGCCACCACGTCATCGACGTCCCTGCTTCCTGCCGCGCCTGCGCTATCATAGCACTGCGTGCGGCGGTACGGGTCGCCGGCGGCCGGATGAGGGTCGATGGCCGTGGCCGGGCAGTAACACGCAGGCGTCTGGGGGCCGCACGTCACGTTCGTGATTGGCTCGCGGTGCAGGGGAATCGGGAAGCCGACGCTGGTGATCGAGCCCTGAGCGCCTTCCAGCGTGAGGTTCACGCGCACGTTCCCACTGGCTGGGTCAGGGATCGATAGTTCGTAGCGCCAAGTCAATACGACGGGATCTCTCGCGTCCGCTCTTGGTGTGGCGAGTGGCAGCAGGAACGCGGTGACAAGGACGAATGCCGCGATCCGCGCGGGGAGCACGGGGAGGGACCGGAGGCACTCCGCCTAAATCGTTGCGACTTGGGCGCTCGGGGATTCGCGGCCAAAAGCCTGGGAAGGCTTTCCTCTAAATAGTTGAATGGGAATCGCTGCGAGCCCCCCGGGTAGGCTGGCTGAGGCTTGCTTACGTCGTGGGCTTGATCACCTAGGTGTCGTAATGGCCGTCCGGACGTCGACCTCGACCGAAAATGGAGACCGCCGCGCCTGGATCGTGGCGCTCTCCCTGCTTGTGCTCTTCGCCGCAGCCCTCTTCTTGAGGGCTTACTGGAACATGGACGCTGCCGTGCAGGACGGCCACTTCGTCCTGTCCTCCGGCTCCGACCCCTACTATGAGAAGCGCGCCATCGACGCGATCCAGGACAAGGACTTCCGGACCCTCATCCAGGACCCGCTCCTCAATTACCCATACGGCGCAGTGAATCCCAATCCGCCATTGTATCAGTGGAGCGTCGCCATCGCAGGCCACTTCATCGCGCCTCTCTTCTCTGCGCACCCCGAGATGGGGCTCTCGCAGGAGCAGTACGCCACGTGGTGGGCCACGGAGTGGGCGCCCGCCGTGTTCGGTGCGCTGACGATCTTCCCGATGTACTTCATCGGCAAGGCGCTCTTCGACCGCCGCATCGGCCTCCTGACTGCCCTCTTCTGGACGATCTCGACGGAAGCCATCGACGTCACTGGACTGGGCGATTCTCGCCACTACGCCGCGGCGTTGTTCTTCACGACGCTTGCGTTCCTGTTCTACATCAAGACCGTGGAGAACTTCCGAGGTCACGGAAACTGGATCACGTCATGGCGAGACAGCTCGGCCATCTCCTCTGGCCTTGGGAACATGTTCCGAGAGCGCCGCATGGGCTTTGGCTACTCTTTCCTTACTGCCATGAGCATCGGCGCGGTCGCGCTGATGTGGAAGGGCTTCCCCTACATCATCGGCATCATCGGCGCCTATGCGGCTCTCCAGTTGGTCATCGACCACTGGAAGAACCGCGACTCGACTGGCCTATTCGTCGCTACGACCATCGCGATCCTCTTTGGCACCATCATGGCGTACCCATACTACGCTGCCGCCAACGTCGCGAACTTCCTCACGCCAGTGTGGTTCATGGTGGTGGCGTTCGTCGTGGGCGGGCTCGTGCTCGTCCCCACGCGTGACCTGCCCACCATCCTAGTCATGCCCGCCGCACTCCTCGTGGGCATCCTTGGCATCGCGGCAGCGTTCTTCGTCCTGCCAGACGTCGCACACTCGCTCCTTTACACGACCGTCTATTTCAAACAGACCGCCCTGTACGAGACCATCGCCGAGGCGCACCCAAGCGACTTCAGCCAGATCGCATTCAGCATCGGGCCCATCCCGTTCCTCTTCGCCTTGGCTGGGTGGGTCATGCTGCTGTTCACGCAGCGCAAGCACCCGCAGCGCGCCGTGCTCTTCGCACTCGTGTGGGGCATCGTCGCGCTTTACATGGCGCACGCGGCGCTCCGCTTCATCATCAATGCGATCCCTGTCTTCGCCGTCTTTGGCGCCTACGCGACGATCCAGCTCATCGACTGGCTCGACTTTGGCACCATCAAGAAAAGCATAGCTGCGAACCGCGGTAGCTTCTGGACTGGCTTGCGCAAGGGCATCCGCCCGCTGCAGGTCGTGATCACGATCCTGCTCGTCTTGCTACTCGTGATACCCAACACGCTGCTGGCGGCCGACGCAGCTCTCCCGCCTGAGAAAGAACAGAACATCAGGGACAGCACGAACAGCGAGTTCCTCAAGTCGTTCATGGACAAGGAATTCGGCGCCTACGGCCAAGGCTTCCTGCCAGACTACTGGCTGAAGGGCCTCACGTGGCTCGATGCGTACGACAAGAACATCACGAACCACGCGGACCGCCCCGCATTCCTGTCCTGGTGGGACTACGGTCACTGGGCCATCGCGGTGGGCAATCACCCCACGGTCGCCGACAACTTCCAGAACGGCTACCAGTTCGCGGCCGAGTTCATCCTCTCGCAGAACGAAACGAGCGCCGTCCAGCTCCTGAGCGCGCGCACGCTGCCCATACTCGGGCGAGACGCGGGAGCCAAGCTCATCGAGCAAGCCGGAGTGACGGAGGGCCAAGGCGGAGCCGTGTACGACGAGCTCGTCGCGTGGCAGTACGCGACTGAGTTGAGCCTTGAGCAATCGGTGAAGCTCGAGAAGCTCGTGACGGAAGCGACGAAGGACGCGACTCACCCCAGCGGCGTCCGCATCCGCTACTTCACGACTGACGTGCGCATGTTGCCCTACGACAACCCGCAGACGCCAAACATCGAGCAATCAAGCATCTACTACGCTCCCGTGAAGCTCGCCGGCCAGAACCCGGACGATTACGTACCAGTCATGATCGCGCTCGCGGGCGCGCAAAGCGGCCAGTTCGTGACGCAGCAGCAGTTCGAGGACTTCGCGAGGAACCCAGTGAGTCCGGTCGAGGCACAGTCCGAGAAACTGCAGTTCACGCAGAAGTTCTACGACTCGATGTTCTACCGCGCTTACGTCGGGACGCCCGTGCAGGGGCCATTCCCGACTGATGGGGACCAAGAGATCCAGGCGTTGAACAACCCGCACCCCGCGTACGGCATGAGCCACTTCAGACTCATCTACGCGAGCCCCGAACTGAAGATCGTCGAGTACTATCCCGGCGCCACCGTGAGCGGCACGGTCACCCAAGACGGCGTGCCCATCGAGGGAGTCACGCTCGTGGTGTTCGACGATGCTGGCAAACTACTCGTCGAGACATTCCCCGAGCAGTTCCGCGCCCAGGTCTCGACGGAGGAGTTCGACGTGCCACACTCGATGGCGACCACTGACGCGGCTGGCAAGTTCACGCTCGTCTCCCCCTTCGCCATCGAAGGCGGTAACGTGACCATCGTCGCGTCCAAAGACGGCGTCACTCTCACCCGCCAGCACCTCGCCATCACGCGCGAGGACGCCGAGACGGGCAAGGAGTTCCCCCTGGCTATCGCGCTTGAGAAGGGCACCGTCGAAGGCGTCCTGTTCGAGGACAAGGACGGCAACGGCGCGTACAACACGACCAACGACACGCCCCTGAGCGACGAGTTCGTGACCATCGGAGGCCAGACCGGCATGACGGCCGCGGACGGCTCGTTCAAGATCACGAACGTGCCCGTCGGCCAGCAGAACGTGACGACGAACAGCACGGGGTACGTCGTCTCGCCCACCACGAACAAGGTCAGCGTGAGACCCGGTGAGACGATCAAGCACGACGTCGCGCTGGACCTCAAGCCCGCCACCGTGAAAGGCCTTCTCTACGCGGATGCGGACGGCAACGGTCAACCAAGTCCCAACGAGCAGCTTGGCTTCCAGACCTTGAGCTTCGCACCAGACGCGAACGTGACTGCCAACGGCGCCAAGCTGGACCAAGCGTTCACGGACAGCAGCGGCAACTACACGACCGCGCTTGCGCCAGGATCGTACGTCGTGACGGCCTCCTACGCAGCGCCCGACGGCACCGCGTACAAGCTAGAAACGAAGTTGGTCGTTGCGACGGGCGAGAGCAGGGTCGTGGACTACGGCCTAACGAAGGCTTGAGCGGAGACCGCCTGCGGGCGGCCAACGGTCATGGGGGGCCTGCGGGCCCCCTATCATTCCCACGTAGGGGCGTGAGCCTTCGCGCTCATCGCCTCCCCACTTCTGCGTAGAGCGCGATCGTCCGCTCCACCACTGCGTCCCACGAGTACGACTGCATCGCGCGCGCACGCCCAGCGTGCCCCATCCGCGCCGCAAGGGCATCATCGCATAGGATCCGCTCGAACGCTTTCGCGAGTGCGACCGCATCGCCGTACGGCACGAGAAAACCGGTCTCTTCGTCAACGATGACGTCGGGCGCTCCACCCACGCGCGTGCCCACGCATGGCGTCCCGCAAGCCATCGCTTCGGCAAGGACGATGCCAAATGCTTCCCACTCGCTTGGTAACGCGAGGACGTCCGCTGCCGAAAGGGCGCTCCTGTACGCACCATCGTCCAGATGCCCGGTGAACGTGACCCGCTCTCGGATGCCCAATCCGCGCGCCTGCTCTTCCAGCCGCGCGCGCCACCCCTGGTCCTGCCCCGCGAGCACAAGACGCGCGTCTCCCCGGAGCCTGGCGAACGCATCGAGCAGCGTGATCAAGCCCTTGTTGGACGCCAACCGGCCAGCGAAGAGCACGACTGGCGAGTCGCCCAACCCGAACCGCGCGCGAAACGGCGCGCCATCGGGCACGCTCGCGTAATGCGCCGCGTGGAACCCGTTCGGGATGACGACGGCGTTGGGCACGCGCAAGTGCACGCGCATCTCTTCCAGTTCTCCCGAGGAAACCGCGATGACGCGTGAGGCCGCGTCCACCACTCGCTGTCCAAGCCAAGGATCGTAGAGCGAGCGCAAAGCGCGCCGCCACGCGCCGCCCTCCATGCTCCATGGTGGGTGGAAGTGGGGCGTGAAGACGAACGGCTTCCCGGCGCGCTTGGCTTCACGCGAGGCGACGACGGTCTGGTAGTACCCATACGAGTGTGCATGGATGATATCAGCCTCGTTCGCCGCTGCGCGGAGCGCTTTGCCCATGCTGGGCATCGTGGTCCATGCACCCCCCACGCGAACGGCGCGGTGCCGCACCACGGGGATTCCATTCACTTTGTCGGGAAGCGACGAACGGCGCTCGAAGGGGTACTCGGTGAAGAGGTCGCTCGTGTGCACCACGACGTCGTGGCCACGCTTCGCGAGGCCCTCGGCGAGCGCGGCGACATGCGTCTCGGCGCCGCCTGGGGCGGGGGGGTAGCGGATGGCCGCGAGAACGACCTTCGAGGTCACTCTTGCGTGGCACACCCTGGCGGGCGATGAACCCTCCGGAGATTTCGGACGACGCAGCTCCAGGGAACCCCTACGCGGGGCTACCGAACCGAAGGTGAGGGGCCGACGCGATCCGCAGAGCGCGTCAAGCCCCCGGACCCCTCCCCAATCCCTCGAAGTGCTTCTTGATGCGTGACATCCCCTCGCGCAGCATCTCCTCGCTGACCGCGTACGAGATGCGGAAGTGCCCCGCTCCAAGCGAGCCGAACGCGTCACCGGGCGTCACGACGACCTTCTGCTTGCGCAGGATGTCCATCGCGAGCTGCTTGCAGTCGATGTCGTGCTCGTAGCTGCAGAAGGCGTAGAACGCGCCTTCGGGTTTCACGATATCGACGCCGGGGATGTCTTTCACCAGCTTCACGATGAGGTCGCGCCGGTCGTGGAATGTCTGCACCATGCCGCGCACGAAGTCCTGCGGCCCCTCGAGCGCGGCAAGGCACGCATATTGCGTGGGCGTGGGGGGATTCGCGATCAGGTGGTAGCTCATCCGCTTGATGGGCTCCGCGATGGCGGGGTTCGCGACGAGGTAGCCGATGCGCCAACCAGTCATGGCGTACGTCTTGCTGAACGTGTTGAAATAGACCGTGTTGTCGTACTTTCCAAGGAAGCTCGCGTGCGGGCGGTCGAACGTGATCGTGTCGTACGCCTCGTCCGTCAGCAAGAGCAGGTTGTGCTCGCGCGCGAACTCGACGATGTAGTCCACGTCCTTGGCTCGCAAGCACGCGCCCGTGGGGTTGCTGGGGCTGTTGACGATGATGGCCTTCGTGCGCGGCGTGACGAGCTGGCGCAGGTCGTCCACGCGGGGGCGGTACGCGTACTCCTTGCGCAGCGGATACGAGACGGGGATCCCGCCGCACAGGAGGGTGTGCGGTCGATACAGCACGAAGCCAGGGTTCGGGATGAGGACCTCGTCGCCTGGGTTGATGTAGCTCGCGAGCGTCGCATAGAGCGCCTCGGTCGAGCCGCACGTGATCACGACGTGGCTTGCGTCGATGGTGGGG
>JBAZZN010000072.1:0-10573 GCA_041658815.1 Thermoplasmatota archaeon | reverse complement strand
GAGGCCCGCGTAGCCCACTGGCGTGGCGGGGCCGACCACGTTCAGGGCTTGCGAGCGGTACTCGGCAGCGACGACGTCGTCCCCCCCACGCACCGTAAGTGATATCATCGGCCCACCCGAAAGCGGCGCGACCGCTGCGAGCGTGGCCTTGCCGCTTGCGTCGGTCTGCCCAAGCGTGGCGCTGCCCTTACCGACCACGAACACGAAGCTCGTGTTGCGCAGCGGCTGCCCCTTGTCGTCGCGCAGCACCACGTCGCTGCCGAAGCTGAACCCGCGGATGGCCAGCGAAGGCAGCGTGAGGGAGACCTGGGGGCGGATCTTCACGACGACCGAGTAATCGTGCGCGAAGGCCTCGTACTTGTCAGTGGCGTTCGCGTGGAGCGTGAGCACTGTCTCGCCACGCGGGAGGTCCTTGGGGACCATGAGGCTCACGTGCAACGACCCTGCGACGATGCGCACGACGCCGATGTCGCGGCCGCCCAGCGTCGCCAGGAGCATGGCGTCCACGCCTTGACCCTGGTCGTCCACGACGCGGCCCGCTATGATCGCTTCTTCGCCGCGGACGAACGGCCCAAGCTGCGTGAGCCGGGGCACGAGCGGGCTTCGCACGTGCCACGTGAGGGCTTGCTCGACGCCCGAAAGCGTCGTCGTGCCGCGATAGCTTGCGAGGACCATGACGGGGCCCAGTGGGGTGTCAGGGGGAAGCGTCGTCTGGAGTTCGAACGAGCCATTGCGCGCCGTTCGCGTTCCTCCGAAGGACTTGTCGGCGAAGGTGATCTCTACGAGCGCTGCCGCAAGCGGCCGCTCCTCGTCGTCAAGGAGGCGCCCCGTGATCGCGATCGGCCCGCGTTCGACGGTCGCGGGGGCGAACTCGATCAAAGTGCCTTGGACGACGCGAACGGTCGCTTCTGCCGTCGATGGCTGGTAAACGCTCGTGGGCTGTGGCCTCGACTCGGCGCCGAGCGCTGCTATCGCTGGGCGCTCCGTCACGTTGCTGAAGATGGTCGTCTTGACCTCTCCCTTCGCGTCGGTCGCATCGAGGAGCACACGCGCGCCACGCCAGTACACGGCGACGGCAGTCCCGGGGACGGGCTGCGAATCGTCGTCGAGCAGTGTGACGGTGAGGGGGAAGCTTTGGCCGCGGACCAAGATCGTCGGCGCGCCCCGGAGTGCGAGCGTTGTGGTGGACGTGACGCGCGCTTCAGTGAAGTTGGATGCGGGCGCGTGCCCCGCGTCGCCAGGGAAGACGACCGTGAGTGGCTGACTCCCCAGTGAGAGCTTGTTGAGCGATACGATGACCTTGAAGGCGCCTTTCTCGTCAGCCTTGCCCGTGGCCACGCGGGCGCCGGATGCTTGCACGATGATGTCGCCAGCGAAGCCTTGTCCCTCGTTGTCCATGAGCGTGCCGTGGAGCGTGGCCTGGATCGAGCGTGGGCCCTCTATGCTGGTGAGGCCCACGAGGCGGGCAGTGCGCTGGATGGCGATGGGAAGGTTCGCGTCCGTTGGCGACTGCGTCGTAGTGCCAGCGAAGTTGAGCTTGACGTTCGTGGGGCCCGCCGCAAGGCTGCCCGGGACGGTGAGGTGAAGCGTGAATGCTCCGTTCTCGTCCGTGCGCGTCGAGTCGTCCGCGCCCCCAAGGCTCGCTCGGATAGTGACACCCGCGACGCCGACCGTGCTCTTCATGGCGCCGCTCACGAGGCGGACGGCCCCGGTGGCGAGCGTGCCTTGGACGGTGATGGGATCGCCCACGGTGGCGCTGGCGCGGTCGAGGCGCGCGTGGATCGCGGTGGGGTCGCGGACTGCGATGGGGAACGTGCCTGTGGTGCCAGCGAGGTTCGCATCGCTGGACACGAAGGTCGCTATGAGCGCGTACTGGTCCGCCCGCGTCACGCTCGCGAGGAGACCGAGGTTCGTGAGGTTCACGACGCCCTCGTGGCCCTTCTCGTGGCTTGTGCTCATGTTCCCAAGATCGATGGGTGGCTCGCTGCCAGTCCAGCGCAGGTGGACGTTGCGGTCGATGAGGGGCGCGCCAGATGCGTCCTCAAGAAGCAGGTCGCCCACGAGGGTGGCGCCGTTGTCCACGTTGGTGCCAAGCGTCGTGGTGAGCCGCGTGTCCGCGTGGATGCGGACGGGAAGCGCGGCGCTCACGGCGAAGGCCGTCGCGTGCGTCGTGCGCGTGGCCATCGTGCCGTTCGCGTCTGGCAGCCATGCTTGCCACGAGCCGTAGAGTGGCGAGGACGCGTTCACCGTCGCGCTGGTGTTCGTGACCCAAGCAACGATCGTGTTGGGTGCTCCGTTCGTGCTATCGCCAGTCGCGAGCGTGGAGGGGTCGCCGTGCGTGTGCACGGTGCCGTTCACGACGCCAAGCGTGATGAGGCCATCTGGCACGTCGATGCTTATGTCGGACGTGACGTTGGCCGTGATGTTGAACGCGCCAGTCGCGTTCGAGTAGCCGATGCCCAGGACGAAGCCGCGGTCGGGGCCGAACGCGCCGATGAGGACCGTGCGGTTCGCCACGCCGATTCGGTCGGCCTCGTTGAGCACGACGCGCCCCGTCACGCCGAAGGGGGCTCCCTTGGTGATGGTGGTGCCATTCACGAGCGTGAGGTCGAGCACCGAGACGCGCGCACGGTCCAGGCGCGTGGGCACGCCGTTCGCGTCGAGCGCGGCCATCGCGGCGCTTCGCGCGTAGCCTGGGTCGCCCGCGCCGTCGCACGCGGCTTGCGCGCGCGTCGAGATCTCGCCTGCGGTGCCGGCCTTCACGAAGGCGGCGAGCTTGGTCGCGTCCGTGAGGCTCGTCGCGCCTGAGACGTACTGGTTGAGGCGGAGGCTCGGGAAGGGGTCCTCGCCAGTCTTGTCATTGAGGCCGTCCGCGTCGAGGTCGTCGATTGGGCTGGCCGCATCCGGCACGGCGCCACACCACCACGGCCCCATCAAGGATTCGCTCCACCATGCGGGACGACCTTGCGTGTAGGCGACCGAGTCGGGCGTCTTCTCCTTGGGGTTCTGGCCGTAGTACGCGAGCCAGCCGTCGGGCACGATGATGCCGCCAGGCGCCGTGATCTCGGAGGGCCCGTCGGGTCGGAAGCCGAATGATTGCCCGTACGTGCGCGTGCCAAGGAACGTGACGAGGAGGTCCTGCGTGACGCGGCTCGACATGCCTGCGCCACAGACGTTCCCCAAGCCAGTCACGATCGTGCCGTCCGCGCGCTGCGTTTGGTGGGCGATGCCGCGCATGCACCAGTCTGCGACGGAGGCGGGGCCGATGCCCGGCTTGTACATGATAGCGATGTTGTCGCCATCGAGGAGGCCGTCATTGTTCGAGTCCGGGTCCTGGGGGTCGGTTCGGACGCTCACGCCGAAGTCTCCTTTTCCCCAGCCGGTAAGTTCCTGATAGTCTGGGACTCCGTCGTGGTCGCTGTCCACCCTGGGGTCGCGGAAGCTCTCGACGTCGCTGGGGTCAAGCGCGTCGAGGTCAGCGTTGAACTCGATGCCGTCCTGGATGCCGTCACCGTCCGTGTCCGCCACGTTGGGGTCCGAGCCGGCGCCGTTGGATCCATCCTCGATGAGGAAGTGGCGCTCGGAGCGGCCGCATGTCTTGCTGCCGTCTTGCGAGGCGCACTCGTCCGCGAGGGCGAGGCCGTCCTTGTCGTTGTCCTTCTCGCCGTCCGCCGTGACTGGGTCGGGGTACGCGGTGCCGCCGGCGGAGCGCACGAGGTAGTACGCTTCGTACGCATCGGGCACGCCGTCGCCGTCCGTGTCCGCCATGTAGGGGTTCGTGCGGAGGTCTGCTTCTTTCTTGTACGTAAGATGGAACGCGCCGGCGACGCGCGCGACCTTGATGTCGCTGCCGTCGAGCACTTGGCCCGCGAAGCAAGGAGCCCCGCTGTGGTCCGCGAAGATGTCTGACGTCGCGAGGACCTCACCGCCCTTGAGGAGTGGTTTGATCGCGTCCGCCAGCCCCGATCCGCACGCGCTCACGCTCACGAAGCGGATGTAGCCAGTGGCCTTCGTTCCCAGACCTCTGAGGTTCGCGAGCGTCGTGATGGAGCTGGACGCAAGCGCGCTCTCTATTTCCGTCACGTGCGCCAGCGCGACATCACCGATCTTGGTGTCGCGTGAGGCGAACAGGTTGGGGTAAGTGTCGTCCGACACGCGGCTTGCCCAAAAGGCCTTCCAGCCGTCGGGCACGCCGTCGCCAGCGCTGGACACCTCGTTTGGGTCGGTGCCAGCGATGAACTCGAGCATGTTGTCGAATGGCCACGTGTTCGGGACGCGTTCGGTGCTGTCGCCGCGCTTCAAGTAGGCGTACCACGTCACGACGTCGCCGTCGTTGTTGGCCTTGTCGTCAGTGATGCCGTCACCGTTCGAGTCGGCCTTCGCTGGGTCAAGGTTCCAGCCGCCAAGTTGCGGGTCGAAGACGCCGTATCGCGTTTCCCACCAGTCGGGCAAGCCGTCGCCGTCCGTGTCAGGGTTGGCGGGGTCGGAGGCGCTGTGGGGGACGGCGCTTGCGAACTCGGTGTAGCGGTAAAGTGACGGATCCATCTTGGGGCCGCCCAGCGAGAAGACCTTGGTCTTGGGCGCGGTCTTGTCGAACTTGTCGGCGTACAGTCCGCCGCTGGGGTCCGCGTCGAGCACGTTGGGGATGCCGTCACCATCCACGTCGCCGTCAGGGCGGAACTCCGATAGCACCTCATCGTGCGACATGCTGCCGAACCTCTCGTACTTGGTGGTCCACTCGTATAGCGTCCTGTAGGCGCTATCGTTGTACGCGTAGCGCGGGTTCGCCTTGTACGTCACGAAGTGCTGGTGCCAGAAGTCGAGGCGCGCTCCGTCAAGCATCAAGTCGGCCGCGCTGTCCGCCTTCGTGGGGTCCAGCGTGGCGCTGCTGTCCGTTGCGTTGTGGAGATCGTACTTGAATTGCCCACGCGTGACGCCGCAGACCTTCTCGAGATCAGTGAGGCCAGAGAACGCGGTGTCGCGGTTGCGTGGGTCTGTGGGGGGAAACGTGCGCGTTTGGTCACTGCCGCCGCCGCACGTGGAGCGGCCGCCGTATTCCTCGTGGTCAGATAGCCCATCGCCGTCCGAATCCGCTTGCAGCGGGTTACTGGTGGCGAGGTACACCTTTGGCTTCGCATCGGGACCCACTTCGGTCGTGACGTTCGCGTACCACCCGCGGATCTCGACCACGTCTGGGATGCCGTCGTTGTCCGAGTCGCCGCCTGACTGGGGGTTCGTGCCGCCCCACCAGACGCCCTGGATGGACTCGTTCCAGTCCGTCGGGCGCCCGTAAGTGTACGCGTCCCGCACCGTCATGGCGAGGTCAGGGATGGGTTGATATCCTTCGGGCGCAGAATGGAGGTTCCTGATCTCTGGCCAGTCGCTGGCCCTTGCGATGACGCGGTCCACCTCCCCGCCGAAGGGCGAGAGGAAGTACTTCACGTACCATCCGTCAGGGATGAGCGAGTGTGCGCTCTGCCATTCGAGCGGGTCCAAGCCTTTCGTGAAGAGCACGGAGATGCCGGACTTGGCGACGTCGCTGGAGAACGTGTCTTGGCTGATGAGGAACTCCTCGAAATTCGTGAGGCCGTCAAGGTCCGGGTCCTGCGAGCCGACGTTCCTGTCGAAGAGGTTGAGCCCGTAGTGCAAGAGCCAGCCATCAGCGATCCGGGCGCCCGATGTGGAGAACTTGCTGGGATCGGTCTGCGTGACGTGGATCTCGGTCCAGTCGTCGATGCCGTCGAGGTCCGAGTCCGTTCGGAGCGGGTCCGTGTCGTACGCGAAGGCGTCCTTGATGGTGAGGTTGCTCTTCGAGCCGGCTGCGACCTTGTTCGCTTCGATGTGCTGTGGGTCCAACCCGTAGTAGAGCAGCCAGCCAGTCGGGACTCCCGATCTGCTCTGGTCCCAATCGGCGGGGTCCGCGTGCGGCCCGGTGCGCCACCATGGCGCGTCCACGCCGGGCTTGTAGGCCGCCGGACGCGCGTAGTCGTAATACTCTTGGAGGCTCGGAGTGAACTTGGTGGGGTAACCGGTCGCGTACGCGGGAGGCAACTTCTCCGTGGGCGGCGCAGCGCCGCGCGCTTCCTTGGTGAGCGGTGAGAGGGGATCGAAACCATACTGGACCAGCCAGCCGTCCGGGATGCCGAGGCCTGACGAGTTCCAGTCGTTGGGGTCCGTGCCGTACACGTAGTTCTCAAGCGCGTCAGACAAGCCGTCGTGGTCGGTGTCACGCTCGTTGAGGCCGAGGGCTTGCAGCGTCTGTGGGAGGTCCGTCGTCTCGGACACGCGCGCTCCGCTGAGGCCCACGCTGGAGGGGGACACGAGGAGAGCGACCGCGAGGCCGGAGACGACGAGGAACAAGGCGGCAAGGATGGCGATGGGGAGAGCGTGCTTGGCGAGGCGGGACGTGAGGCCGCTTGGGAGGAAACGGAGGACGCGCTCCATCATGGTGGGTCACGACCCCCGTTCGGGCCGCTGCGCGGGCCGCTCCCGAGGTCCCGAGTCGCCCGCGGCGCCCGCGGCCGTTCCGCATCGTCCTCGGGCGCCTCGGGCCCCGCGGGCCCACGGGAGCCCCGCCGCAGGCGACCAAGCGCGACGAGCAGAACCACGCCGAGGAGTCCCACGGTCCCGACTCCAGGGACGGGCGAGGCGAAGTTGGCCGTCGCTTCGTGGTCGTCGCGCGACAACTCCACGATCTCGCCTTGCCGGTCCAGCACGACCTTGATATCACTCGTGCGCTTGGTGGAGAGCCAGTTGAGCGTGGCGACCTTCGTGTCGTTCACGAGGATGCGACTGATGACGACCTTATCGACGGCGGAGCCGTCCACGAGCAACTCGACGCTCACGTTCTCGGCTGCGATGGCGCCCCGGTTGCCGACCATGGCGGTGACGAGCACGAGGTCACCTGGTGAGGTCGAGCCCGCAGTGGTCACGTTCGTCAGGTAGAGTTCGGGGCGCGCGATCCGCACGGGCGCATCCGTGACGCCGGCCGCGGCGCCAGAAAGCGTGGCCGTGAGGGTGAGTGGGTACGCGCCATCGGTGGCTTCGCGCGTCGCGTTGAGGAGGACGAGGAGTGGGACGGACTCGCCCGGCGCCAGCTTGGCGCGTGCAGGCGAGAACGTGACGTTCCAGCCAGCAGGTGCCGTCGCGTTGAACTCGAAGGTGCCAGCGACGTTGCCGACGTTGGCGGCGGTGAGGTCCAGCTGCTTGGCGCGGCCCGGCGTCATGGCGAGGCCGTTCTCGACGCCGTGGTACGCGACGCGTGCGGTGGGCACGACTTGCACGGGGATCGTGAGGTTCTGGAAAGCCTCACGCGTGAGGCGCAGGGTGAACGTGAGATTGTAGAGCCCAGGCAGAGTCCCATTCGGCACGGTGACGGAGAGCGGGAGGTCCTCGGTGGCTTCGGGATCCAGCGCGAGCGAGTTGGGCGTCACGACGCGCCACACTGGCGTGACGGCACCAGGCAGCAGTTCAACGATGTCATTGCCGTTCCCGTGGTTGGTGAGTGGCAGCACGTAGTCGAACGTGGCGCCTGGCTCTGCGCGTGCGTCGTTGAGCGCGGGCAGCGTGATGTTGTGGATCTTCTTGACGACGACGACGGCCGTCACCGCGTCCTCGCCTGAGCCCTCCACCTTGCCAGATTCGTTCACTCGCGCCCGGATGAGGGGCTTTGCAGAGTCCCCCGCCGCTGCGCCCGCAGGGGGCCTCACGGAATACTGGATGGTCCAGTTCTGTGCTGGGCCCAGACTGATCTCGTTGCCGATGTTCTCGGTGCTGAGGTTGCCCTGCCAGCCGGAGGGAAGCCCCTCTGATGAGATGCCGATCGCGAAGTATGCATTGCCTGAGTTGTTGATGGTGACGTTGAAGACGACGGTCTGGTTGGGTTCGGCCACTCGTGCGGTGGGCGCGAGTTCGAGGCCGATCGATACCTTCGGCCGGATGCGCGTCGCAGTGTAAACGACGTCAGCGGCGAGCGCGCTCGATTCGCTGATCGCGTCGATGCGCACGAGATTGGGGAACGCCGTGTCTTGGTCTGGCGCCGTGACGGTGAACGTGAGCACCTTGCTCTCGCCGCCGTCGAGTGCGACCGTCGTCACGCTCTCGCCATCAAGGAGGAGGGCTTGTGACCAGCCGGGTCGTGCGTCCTCCGTCTTCACGTCGAACTTGTCCTTAGCGCTCCCCGTGTTCTTGATGATGACGTTGTACTTGTACGTCTCACCCGGACTGACGCCGATGGGCGGGTCGATGGTCTTTCGTCCGCCCTCGACGTCGAACCACATGCCGACGCCGTAGCGGATCTCCACGAACACGATGAGCTTGAACGTGGAGGTCACGGTCGGCGAATGCGCCGATCGCGCCTCGACGATGAAGGTACCGCTCACGTTGACGGCCTCACTTGGTGGGGTGATGCTCACGTCGAGGCGTTGTGCCGTGCCTGACGCGAGCGGGACGTCCTTGGCGCAACCTTGGACGGCCCAACCATCGGGGCCAGTGCAGGTGATGTGGATCGTGTCTGGCAGGTTCTCTTTGGCTTGCCAGTGGCCCAGGTTGAGGACTTCGAGGGGGAACGTGACGGCCGTGCCCGGGCCCGTCGAGCGGAAGTCCTGCCGGCCCTCCTTCTCGCGGGAGTGCAGCTCCACGAGGGGGCCGCGGAACTCGGCGGCGCCCACGGTCGTCTGGGGCGGCATGGGGCGGCCCGGGATGAAGTGTTCGTACTGCACGTTCGCTTCTGCGAGTGAAACGACCGCGATGGGCTTGTCGCTCGTGACGTGGAGCAGCCCCGTGGATTCCGGGTAGCGCGAGGGACTGACGACCTGGTAGCCGTCCTCGCTCACGGAGAAGGGGCTCTGCGTGACGAAGGAGCGAACGTTCTGGTGCTCTTTTTGCACCGTGATCGTGACACGCGTGTCGTTGAAGTAGCCGAAGACGCCGATGTCGCCCGTCGTCCAGAAATCGACCGCGCCGCGTCCGCCATAGTTGCCCACCATGCCCCGGTTGAGTGAGGCGTCTGAGCGCTCGAGCGCGCCAGCGAAGACGGTGAAGATGCCGGGCTTGTCCGTCACGGACGCGCCTTCTGGTCTCACGGAGTAGATCTCGATGTAGTCATCCACTGGCGTCGAGGCGCTCGCGTCGTACTGATAGCATCCAGCTGAGGGCGTCAGGACGAGGGGCGGTGTCGAGCCCACGGGGCCCTCAGGGACGAGGCCCATGCTTGGGCGATTCGTGGCGACGGCGTAGATGGATACGTTGCCCCCGGCAGGGCAGATACGCAGGTAGCCCCCGTCCTGCGGGATGCTGGCGAGGAAGTCGTCGCCCACGGCCGCGCCGCTCACGGCGGGGATGGTCATGGCGGGGAACGGCGCGTCCGTCCTGGCGTACACAGGCGCGTGGGACACGAGGATGTCACCACCTTCGGCCTCGATGACGTTCCAGCCTTTCCTGAGCTCGAGGTTCGTGATGGGATCCGTGAGCGACAACTCCACGCTGCGTGTGCTGCTGGACCCGGCAGCGTCAGACGCTTGGACGGTCACTCTTCCAGTGGGTGAGGCCTTGATGACCGTCACTGCCGACGTGTCTTGTCCGAAACCATCGCGGTAGCCATAGACGTTGAAGGTCCTGCCAGCATAGGACTGGTTCGCGTTCGAGGGCACGAAGGTGGCTGCTTCCTTGACGCCTGGAAGTCCTGCGCCACCCTGCGCGTTGAGTGGGGGCGTCCACGTGCCCGTCGCTTCCACGATGACTGGCGTGTCGGAAGCGATCTTGAACGGCGTGTTGGCGGGAACGAAGAAGTCCACCGTGCCCGGGTGACATCGTGGGAAGCAGTTGCCCTGGATGTCCCTCGGATTGGGGAATGCTTCGGTGGGCGGCGCGAGCACGAAGCGCCCCACCGAGTAGATGTAGAGCTCGACGTGCGTCTTGAAACAGCACGAGGCTTGGGTCACGTGCACCCTGTGCTCGGAGCCGACTTGCTGGGGCTCAAAGCCGTACGTGGTCGTCCCGCTCGTGCTGAACAAGTAACCGTCCAGCGGCGCGCGCTCGGGCAACGTGAACTGGGCGGGCGGTGTCTTGCCGTACTCAAGGGGGTTCGCGTAGATGTAGTAGTAGCGGCGCTCGTTGGGCTTGAGCGGCTCCTTGAGTTCGAATACCACGGTGCCGGCGGGGTTGCGGGCGGGGTCGAAGTCCTTGTGCTTGGCCGCGTGGAACTGCGCGGGGTAGAACACGGCGGGAGTGGGCTGCGTGCGCGAACCGTCCTTGGGACCAGGCGAGAAGCCTGAAGCGTATTCGACCACGCGGATGCTGTCCACGTCCAGCGTGAAGCCGCGCAGGCTCACGTCCGTTCCTGCCGTGCGCGTCGTCCAACCAGCCTGTGCCAGAAGCGCGCCAAAGTCGATGTCCACGGCGATGGGCGTGCTCTGGACCGTGTACGTGAACGTGTTCTGGATGGTCATCGGCACTCGGATGGCCCAGCCTTGCGTGGGAGCGTTCCGGTCACTGGGACCAAACCATGGGTCCGCGGTGACTTGGGCTTCCGCGGTGGGGAGAGGGAAGAAGGGAAGTGCCAATAGAATGAGGA
>JBAZZN010000071.1:0-10643 GCA_041658815.1 Thermoplasmatota archaeon | reverse complement strand
TCCGCGCGATTTCCCGGCGTCACGGGGACGATATCATAGCCGCCCCCCGTCCCCCCGTGGGCGTTGGGATCGCTGCTCGCGCCTTCGGGGTCCTCGTGCGTGGCCCCTCCTTCCTTCGCGACGATGACGAACGTCTCGCCCGTGATCGGGTCGGTGTAGAGCAGCCCACCGCCCGGCAGGGGCTGCGTGTAGGGAAGCTGCTCTTCGCCCGCGTGATAGACCGCGTCGCCCACCTTGTCCGCCGCGTAGCCGAGTGCCGCGAGCGTCGCTGCGCCCGCGGCGCCGTAGGCGAGCGGCTTCACGGCGGGGTTGATGTCCACGCGGCGGCCTGTCGTTGACGCCTCGGCCGTGACGCGCTCGGGGTTGATCGTGGTCGTTGTCGTTGGCGCCCGATCCTTGGGTGCAGTCGTGTCGGGGAGCCCTGCGCCTTTCGCGCGCGTGCCTTGGTCCATCGCGGCCTCGGCGGCGGCTCTCTCCGTCCGGGCGACGGCCCCGCCGTGCTCGGCGACGTGCGTTGTGACTTGAGCTCCGCGGGGGCGGAGGAAGCGCCGCCAGTTCAAGGCGCAACCCTCCCGAGAGCGCGATACCCCCGTGCGGCGCCAAGCGCGTGCGCTGCGTCGGGCTGACGCGTTGGGCGCTTGCTCTTCCAAGGGCCAGGCAGCGCCGGGATCGGATCAGGAATGGGTCTGAGATCCGGGCCCGCATCCTTACAGCAGTCGTTGTGTCCGGCGTATTCCCAGTTGGCCTTGTCGTGGAGCGCCATTCTTCAGAACCACCTCTTCGTGAACAGGCCGCCGACCGCGGCGGCGCCCTGGTTGAACTTCTGGCCGATATCACCGACGGCGGCCTTTCCGGCGGCCCCTGTGTCGTTGAACTTCTGACCGACATCGCCTGCGAGCGCTTGCCCCGCGGCGACTGCTCGCCCGCCCGCCTGCGCGAGTTGCCCGCCGACGGCTTGGGCAGCGCTCGCAGTCGCGCTCACCTTGGCGATGACGCCGCCTCCCAAGTCCCCGCCGACTCGCGCGGCGCTCGAGACCCCACTCCAGATGTCGCCGCGCAACGCGTCGAGCTTCCGTTCCGCAGCCGAAAGCGCGCCTCGCGCGGCGGCGGCGCCGCTTTGGATCGCAGCGCCGGCTTCGGGGAGGTAGCTCTTGTCCACGGCCGTTCGGACGTTCCCAACGACGCTCTCCCCCGGCGTCACCGCCGCCTTGATGACCGCGCCTGGGACACTCAGGACGAGCGCGCCGGTCGCGACTGCCTTGCTTCCGCCCTCGCCGAGCCGCTCGCTCGCGGCCGCGCCGGCCGGCTTCACGACGTTGTCGAAGAAGCCCACGTCCTGCAAGACCTGCGTAGCCTGGAGCCCGATGCCGAGCCCCACAGCCACGGGGCCGGCGAGCCCGACGCGTGCCGCGCCCCCGGCTGCACCCGCGGCGATCTTCGCGGTGCCCAGAGATTCCAAGATCAGGCCGCCGCCGTAGCCGAAGGCGGCCTTGCCGGCGATCTCCGCGTCGCTCGGGGGTCCGGGCTGGCGGCGGCCCAAGATATCCTCGTGCGTTGGCTCGGGTTCGCGGGGGCCGGGCGCGGAATCGGGAGGCGGCGGCGTGGCCGGTGGAGTCGGCGTCGTGCCATCGAGTGGGACGCCGCCCGTCCCGGTTGGCGTGGGCTGCGCCGGCCCATCGGCTTCGGGAGTGGGTGTGACGGTGCTTCCGCCCTGGTAGATGTTGATGACCGGGCCTGCATCGTGCGCTTGTCCACGGGACGCGTACCAGTCGGCGACATCCTGCGGCGTCATGCCCGGGGGGAGGGCGAAGACGGTGCTCGGGCCGCCCGAATCCACCGGGCCGGGTCGATCCTGGGGCATGAAGACGGGGATCACCGTCGGGACCGAGCTCGTCGTCTCGCCGCCGGGGAGCGCGCGGCTCGACGGAGCGCTCGCGCCGGCCGCCTCCGCCTTCGGGGCTTCCTTTGCCTCGCGGTAGAGTTGGAACGCGAGGAGCGCGGCGCCGATGGCGGCACCGATGGCTGCGAGCGTGCTTCCGCTACCCACAGCAACCATGCCCCCCAGTTTCGGCGCCGTAGTCGATGCGGGCACCGTGCGCGCCCATCTGAACGGTGACTCCCGTTGGATCGGACGCGGGCGCTCGTCGGGTGAGCAGAACGACCACGACGATGCCGACGACGAGCAGGATAAGGAGATCGCGATTCATGCTACCCCTCCCTCCGCAGCCACCCTTCGACCGCGTATTCCACGTTCAGCGCAGCGGCGGAGAAGTTCTGGATCTTGAGGACGACCTCGTCGTTGAGTTCGAGGACGTGGGGTCGAGCGAAGTGGATGCGCGAGAGCGCGAGGTTGGCCCCGCGCAGCGTGATCGTGACGCTGAGATCCTTCGCGTCGAAGGCTGGGTTCGTGCTGCGGACGGAAACTCCCGTGACGTGTCCGACGAACCCCTCCTGCATCTGGACGTGGAGCTCCGCCTTGTCGTTCGCGCCGCCGGCCGCGTCGAGCGCGAGGCGGCCCGTAGGCGCGTCGCTGGTCTTGTCGCCGTTGACGCGCTGCTTGAGAACGCTGAAGTCCTTGTCATCCGCTCGTGGAAGAGTCGCGTGGACGTGCTCGCGGATGTCGAGCACCAGCGCGCCGAGGGCGCGGAGGAGGCCTTCGGCGCTCCGGTCGAGCCCGACTCCCGACTCGGACGGGCTTCCGCGGGAGCTCCCGATGTGCGGTCGATCCTTTCCGGGTCCGCTGCGGGTCCTCTCGATGCGGAACGTCTGTTCGAGGTCCTCAAGGAGGCGATCACGCACGGTCAGCGCCTCCGGAGGATGAGGCAGAGGAGGATGAGGAGGAGCAGGAGATTCGTGGCGTCGGGGCTGGCCAGCCAGCGCCAGAAGTTCTCGACTTCAGGAGCTGCTGATGTGCCAGCGGAGCTCCCGCCGCGCATCGGCGGGAGAAGAACGGGAACTCCGCTCGTGCGCGGGTGGTATTGGCCTGTGTCGGCGCGCCAGACGACATCTTCCACGCCTCCTCACCCGAGCGATTGGTATGCGGCGATCAGTTCTTCGGGGCGGAATGTGCGGATGTCGCGGCGTTCGTAGGGAAGTTGGAGCATGCTGAAGGGGTTGACCGTGTCCCAGTTGATCGTCGCGGCCGTCTGGACCTGCACACGGATGATGAAGTCCTGCGGCAGCCAGTTCGTCGCGAACTTTAGGCGGAAAAGCTGGTTCACGTCCTCTTGGTTCGAGGCGTTGAGGCGGCGGATCGCGCCGTTGGCGTGCGTGTCGTGGCGGCGTTCGTCCGCGCTGAAGACCTCGACCGTGTAGCGGCCTTCGCTGAAAGCGTAGTATATCTTCACCGTCGCGGCGTTCGCCGGGGCGACGGTGAGCGTCACACTGTTCGCCGCATAGTCGATGCTCGTGATGGCGACGAGCGCGCCGTTCACCGTCACCAACGCGCCGTCGATGGCGGCGGGCCCGTTCCCGCGCGAGGGGACGATGTCGCGCGTGAGGTTGAAGACGGTCTGAGCGCCCGTGCCGGCGAACTGATCCATCGTGCCAAGCAGGAGCCGGCCTGCGTGCGCCAGGAAGCGGTAGGCGTAGCCGCGCGGGATGACGAACTCGGCCGTCGTCGTGTTCACGTTGGGCGTATTCGCCGCGAGAGAGAAATCCTCGCGGGTCAGGAACTCGATGGGCATCGCGTTTCACACTCCTACTGCGCCACCTGCGTGAGGACGTCCGACTCTTCGATGTCATACTCGAAGTCGGTGTTCGCGTGGTTGAAGTCCACCGCGTCGGGAGAGTTCAGCAGCCATTCCATGACGTGATCTTGCGGAAGCTGGATGTCCGAGTCCGTCAGGAAGTAGACGCGCCGGTTCGCGCTCGTCTCGATGTCGTACTGCGTCTTCTCGCCGCCCGTCGCGGAGAGCGGGATGCTGCGCCACGCGCGGTAGTTCATCACGCCGGTGATGTCGGCGCCCGAGCGTTGCGTGGGTCGCCGGATGACCCAGACCATGCGGCTGTTGGCGCCGACCTCGACGCCGGCGTTCGTCGCGAGCTTGAGCACGACCGGGAGGCCGTGCTTGAAGGTGTAGAGCCGGCTCTTGGGTGTCGTGATGCGGACGATGGGTGTGAAGGCGTTCGCCACATTCGCGAAGGTGGCGACGCTTTCGCTGAACGCCTTGGTGAGGGTGAGAACGCGTGCCATGCTCAGTCACCTCACTTCACACCGATCCGAGCGAGGAGGCCGAAGCGCTCCGCGCCGGTCAGCGCCAGGTCCACGCCAGCGCCCACGCTCACGCCTAGGCCGTAGAGGTGGCCGCCTTCCTTCCGAGCGCCGTACGCGACGCCCGCGCCCATGAGAACGATCCCGGGGGCGTACCGCAGGAGCGGGTGGTATTTCATCGCCCACGTTCCCGCCATGCGGCTGACGATGAACGCCACCGCGGCAAGGAGGATCGGGACGAGCGTCTTCGTGTTGAGTGTCTGCTTCGCAACCGATGTCAGGGTCATTTCTCGACCTCGACGGTAGCTGCGTCGTCCGAGGTCATGATAGCATCGCTCGACCATGAACGCGAGTCGGAACGCGACTCCGCGGTGGCTTCCAGAAGCCTCCGCACGACTCACGTAGGGCTCAGTTGAACTCGCACTCGTGCTGGTGGAAATGCGGTGCGCGCAAGCGGCGCGCGCATGACGCGCTCGCGTGCGCGCCGCAAAACGAATCCCACCATCGATGTCAAGTCAACGCAAGCACACAGCAGGGAGTCATGTCAGAGAGAACGTGTCCGTATTGCGGCACCGAGACGTTGCCGTACCGCGATGGGCACTGGAGGCACGTCCGCGCGTGCGCGAAGAACCCGGACCCGACGTGCCCGAAGTGTGGACTGCACTTCGTCTCGTACAAGATCGCCGGCCACATCCTGCGCTGCGGGACCCACAAAGCAAACCCAGTATCCCAGGCGGCGACGAGCCCCGAAACGGCAGCGACCGCGTCGGAAGCTCCCGCGGGGAGCATCTCGGCGACGTCACCCGTTCAAGATGTTCCACCCGAACGGCGGACGGCGACGGACGAACTCGTTCTCCCGCTCATGGCGCCGGCGACGGCGAGACCCGCCGCGCTTCCCGCGTCGGCGAAACCGCGACGCGGTGGCCGCCGTCGAGCAGTGCCCGTCGGGATGCCTGCCCCCGAGGATGTCGCGGCCGCGCCCCCCGCCGAACGGGGGCTTGTCGCGACATTCGAGCAGACGCGCGATGTCCCGCGCACTGCGGCGTTCGCCGGATTCGGCGAGTCGCTGAAACGCAACTGGGTCCTCCTCGCCGTCATCGCCGTGGGGATCGTCTTCGTGCTCTTGTGGCGGAGGATGAACTCGGACGATGACCGTACTCTCAAGGCTCCCGTGCAGCCCGTGCCTCCACAGCCTGCCAGCCATCCTCCGTACAACCCGGAGCTGCATGGGAGCCTTGAGCACTACCGCGCGACCTATGCGCCCATCGCTTCGAACGGAGGCGGATGAATGGACGTCGCGAGCTTCGCGCTCGGCGTCGCCGCGGGCGCGGTCGCGCTCGTCGGCGCCCTCGCCGCGTTCGTCGCCCTCAAGGTGCGGCGTCTGGGCGGCGTTCTCCCTCTCCTCGGCGGTCTCCGCCCGCGCGCGCCGACGCGTCCGGGCCCGCGGGTGGAGACCGACAAGGACGGCTACATCTTGCCCAAGGAGGAACCTGAATGACCCCACCGTCCGAAGTCGAGCCCGGTCCGGGAGAAAGCCTCGTTGCTGCCGACGAGATCGACACGAGCAACGTCCATCTCGAAGACGAGTCGGCCTCCACGTCCGCGCCCGCGCGCCGTGAAAACCGCTTGACGATCGACGAGAAGGAGGCCATCAACCAGGAGATCATCAAGGCGCTCCGCGAGAACCTGGCGAACCCGATCTTCCCGGTCCTCATCGTCCGCATCTTCAACCTCGGCGGCGCGCTCTACGATTCGGGCCTGGACGCGGACATGCCGCCGCTCCACCGCCTCCTCATCGGGAGCGTCGTCCTCGTGGTCATCATCGGGGCGACCAACCCCGACGTCATGGAGAAGATCGCGGCCAAGTGGAAGAAGGTCGCCAAGCCGAAGGCATCCCCCTCGCAGCCGGAGGTGCGCCCCGATGCCACCGCCTGAACTCGGCAGGACCGTCTCCATCAAGGCGTGGGTGCAGGCCGTCAGTCTCAGCGACGATGGCCTGCAGACGCTCGTCCACCTCGTGTTCAAAGCCGACGCCGTGATCGTCGGGAGAGTGATCGTCAATGAAGAACAACTCGCACGACTCACCGCCTGAGGTTGTCACGCTGCGCGCGCTCCCGTCCGAAGCGCGCGAGGTCGGCTCGCAACCGATGCGTTGCGAGGCGTGCGGCTACACCTACGATCTCCCGCTCTACGAGATGCCCGACGGTCCCGTGATGACGGTCGCGCGATGCCCCGACTGCGGGCAGCACGCCAAGCAGGTCCCTGTCGAGGTGGCCGCATGAGCCCCGTCGACCTAAAGGACATCCGAGCGCAGACCGAAGCCGCGCATCGCGAGCTCACGCCCGAGGACATCAAGGAGCACGAGAAGAACCTCCTGCGCGGCGTCTTCGACGCGTGGCCGGAGATCGTCGCTGGCCTCTGCGAGACGACTAACGAGCTGTTCAAAGAACAGGTCGTGATCGCTCAGGCGCTCGACGTCGCCCCGCTGAAGGTGAAGGCGGTCCGCCCCGACACCCTCCGCGCGGCCGTGGACGACAAGGGCATCGAGGGCGTGCTCGAAGTGCTCTCGCGCGTCGAGGCCAACAACCGGGAGATCCTGCGCCGCGCGAAAGCGCTGCGCGCCGAGCGCGACCGGCTCGCCGCCGCCCAGGCCGACGGAGGCTCCGCCCGTGGCGCTCCAGAATGACATCGTACTCATCAGCGGCAAGAGCGGCACCGGCAAGTCCTACTTCGCAGGATGGCTCGCGTCCAAGTTCAAGGAGCGCGGGAAGGCGCTCGTGATCTGGGACAAGAAGAACGAGTACCGCGGGCTCGCGTCGTCGCTGCTCGTCCTCAACCAGGCCGCCTTCGCGAAGGTCCGCCAGGCGAAGCACGAGTTCTTCCTGCGCCTCCTCGCCGCCCATCCAAGCGTCCGCATCGTGCCGCAAGGGCTGACGCTGGATGAGATGCTCGAGGCGTTCGACGACCTCGCCCACGCGGTCTTCGAGCGCGGGCAGACGGTGCTCCTCGTGGAGGAAGCGCACGTCGTCGCGCCGCAGGGGCAGACGCCGCGCTACGCGCAGATCCTCGTGACCGACGCGCGCACGAACGCGAACGACCTCATCATGGTCACGCAGCGCGTGCAGAACCTCGACACCACGATGGCGTCGCAGGCCAACATCCGTGTCGCGTTCAAGATGACGGACCCGAACGACCTGAAGCGGATCGCGACGTTCTTCCAGAACCCCGCGCCAGCGGAGTTCCCGAACGTGGGCGCGTACATCGCAGCGATGCTCCCGTTCCAAGCCCTCTACACGAACGAGAAGAACGGGCTGGAACTCACGATCCACACGAGCAGAATCGCGGACTTTCGACACTTCGGATGATCAGCCCCTGCGGCCGGCTTGAGCTGCGATGATAGCGCCTTCGATTCACACAAAGCCTAGGATAGCATTATCGGCCCTGGGCGTTCGATCCACCGATTCACAAGAAACCTCCATTGGGGCGCGTTGACCTGTGCTATCAATGCATTCAGATTCATTCTCGGGTGAACCAACGGGGCTGCGCGTCTGGAAAGTATATGCACAGTGGCACCATAGTCATAATCCGGGAAGCCCCCGGGAAGCGTTGCCGCGAAGGCTACTGCCATCGCTCCACGTTACGGTAGGCAGACCCGCATAGGGGAACGAACCTCATGATCCGCAGAACAATCTTCCTCGCCTTCGTGCTAGTTGGATCGACCTCGGCCCTCGGCCTTTCTGCCGCGGGAGACGCGAGCGATGGGTTTCCGGATGGAGTGGATTTCCCTCCTGCTCCGATCCCGCATGGAGACACGCCGCCCCTCGGACTGCCCGCAGAGCCTTTCCCGGACACGAACCTCGATCGCTGGATTGCCCTCGCAGTCCTGCGTGCGAGGAACGACGGGACCTCGGTTCCCGCGTTCTACATCATCAACGGAGAGCGTTATGGCGTGGACGCGGCAACCCTCGCGGAGCGCGGCCTCCCGGTCGTGTCACGCGAGGAGGCCCCAACGCTGACGGCTAAGGAACTCGCGGCCCGCGCCAAACCCTACGAGGTCGTGGAGGAAGCCCTCCACGCCGCCGAAGGCTCTGGTGGCCCCGTGGCGAACAGCCACCCCGCGCCGCCGATTTCAGACTCCACATCTATCCCAGTGACCGCCTACGCGGATGCTGCTGAGCAGCGCGAAAGCGGCTGGTACAATGACGTGGTCTCGTCGTTCGACGCCGCGGACAACACGCTCGCGAGCGAAGCGACCGTCAACATCTACCGGTACTTCCTGATGACCACGGGGACTCCCGTGGACGACGTCTCGACCTACTGCCAAATGCAGCAGACTGCGACCTACGAGGCGGGCTTCCGGCCGCACGTCGGCGTCTTCGTGAGCATCTTCTCTCCCGGAGACGTTGGAGGAAACTACGGCGTCGCAATCGACGGCCCGATCACGTACCAACTCACGACCGGCTGGAAATGGGACTACTGCAGCAGTCAGTGGTTGTGGAACTCGCCGTTCATTCCCTCGGCCTATGTGAAGCATCGGCCCCTCTGGAGCTTGGGGAACATGCAGTACCTGGCCGCGCACGAGTTCGCCCACCAGTTCAACATGCAACACGCGGACGCAAACTGCTGGTGGGGCGGAATCGGACACCTCCATAAGACGATCGAAGCCTTCACGAGCGCGGACGATACGCCGAACTCATGCGGCCTGAACATCAACCCCTCCCAACACTGGCACTGGAACTACAACACGCCTACGAACACTCGCATGTGGGCCGAACGGCAAAGCTGGACGACGTGCTACAACAACGGCGGGTGCTGAACCGAATGCGCCGAGAGGCCTGGATCGCAGTCGGAGTGATTGCGATCCTTGCCCTTCTCGGCGCATTCTTCTTCTGGTCCATTTCATCCAAGCCCACGGGCTGGCAGATCTTCGTCACGAGTGAACACCCTGAGAGCGAAACGCTGATTGCACAGTCCAAGGCGTTTGACTATGAAACCGTCGTGTCCCCCAACGTCCCTTGGGCCACCGCCAGAGGGGCGTTCGAGGGGCGGTTCACGACGAGACAAGTCCTCCGAGTCACCATCGGAGCGGCGGAGGGAACAGAGGTTAGCATATCGTACCTCGCATTCGGGGGCGATACGCCGACTCCTCAGAGAGCGGACTGCGTGATGTCCAACACGGGATGGACGAACCGGACGCTCGGCGGCTTAGGGAAATCGAGCGTCTTCGCAACCAATGAATCGTGCACGTTCGAGTTTGCGCTGGCTCGGTTGCTGGACAACCCCCGTGGGCCTGAGATCGTTTGGGAGGCCCGACCACCATACCCGCCTGCTCCCGCACCGATGGCTATCCGGTTTGCGGCGCAGAGGATCGATTGACGGCCCCGTGCCGCAAGGCCATCGGCTTCATCGAGGGGGCGACGCCTTGGTTCAGCCGGGGAGTCGAGGGCTTAAGTAATATATCCGGGCCATCACTTGGGAATCCGCACGCGCACGGTCACGCCCAGGACTTGGGCCGACTTCGCCGGCCGATTCGAGTTTAAGGGCGCGCCGCACTACTGCTGGTGTACGCCGTACCGATTCACGCAACGTGAGGTTGAGACGAATGCCCAGAAGCGCGCCGCGATGGAGCGCCTCGTCAAGGCCGGCACGCCCGTCGGCATTCTGGCCTACGAGGGAAAGCAGCCGGTCGGATGGTGCTGCGTCGCGCCCCGCGAAAGCTATGCCCGCTTGGCCCAATCGCGTGCGATGCCGCGCGTCTCGGACGCTCCCACGTGGACGATCCTCTGCGTCTTCGTGCCGGCCTGTGCATCGCGGCAGAAGGCGTGACACAAGCCCTCGTCGAGGGAGCAGTCCGGGAGGCGCGTGCCGTGGGCACGCACGAGGTCGAAGCGTATCCGTGCGACACTGCGGCGATTTCCGCCACACCTCTCGGGCACTCGTCCGTCTATGAGGTGGGGGGTTCGAGCGGGGCGAGGGACGCCGATGGGTGAAGCGGTTCCGGCGTCCAGCCAGTCACTCATGATGACAAGCCGAGGTCCTCGTCGTCTCCGTTCTGAACCGTCGAAGGTCAGAGCTTCCTGCTCATGAGAGCGCGCGGTGACTGCGGGTCTTCAAGCAGGACAAGAATTCGGACGATCCGCCCCCGGTGCTTCTTCATCCCGCCGACGCGTCCGTAGCGGTCAACCTTCGCGGTCACGACGGCAAGAATCTCCGCTTGTTCCTCGTAGCGGTTCATCGCTGCTCCTCGATCTTCCAGCGGAGTTCCGCTGCGAGGCGCCGCAGCGCCTCCTGCTGATCTTCCGTCAGGCAGCGGAGTTCGTCGGGACCCGCGGCCCGCAGGCCGTGGGCCGTGGACGAATTCGCCGCAGCGAGTTCGTCCAGGTTTTCGCCAAGCTCGATCAGTCGGAGCACCAGCGCGGTGCTGAGGTTA
>JBAZZN010000070.1:0-10701 GCA_041658815.1 Thermoplasmatota archaeon | reverse complement strand
GTCCGTGACTGGGCGAGCTATCAGAAACTGGGGGGCGACATCGAATCCGTAGAGACCAGCCCCATCGTCGGCACGTACGGCTGGAAAGCCTACTTGCAGGAGGAGACGCAGCTCGCTCAAGCGCGGGAGGAACGCGAGCAGAGGCGCAAGTCCGCCAAGAAGCACGCGGTGGCCGCATTGCCGACGACCGCAGCGCCAGAGAACTGGTACGTCTAGGGGTCTCTACTTCTTCTTCGCCTGCGCCCACCACTCGGGGTGCGCGTTCGCGTACTCGACGAGTTCGGTGATGCGCGCGAGCGTGCCGGCGTCGAGGTGATGCTCGATGCCTTCGGTCTCTCTGTGAACGGTGGCCTCGTCCACACCCAACAGGCGCAGGAACCCAGCGAGGATGCCGTGCCGGTGCCGCACGTTCTTGGCGAGCACCGTGCCTTCCTCCGTGAGCGCGATGCCGCGGTAGCGCTCATAGACGACGAGGCCGTCCTCAGCGAGCTTCTGGATCATCTTCGTGGCCGTGGGCGAGGACACGTGCAGGTGCGCGCCGATGTCGATGACGCGCGCGTACCCCTTCTCGAGGATCAGCTCGTAGATGACCTCGACGTAATCCTCGACGCGAGGCGTGGGCCCCGTCTGCGCCGCCGCGTGGGCGCGCTTGAGGGCGCGGAGGCGGTCGGGCTCGCGCGTGGTCACGCTCCGGTGCATGGCGCATCCGGTTCATGAATCCGCCTTGTCAGAACGTGCCATAGAAAGGGCGATAGCCCCGACTTGTCACTTGGGGATCGTTGCTCCGCATTCCACGAGCGCTGCTCGAAGCGATCCACGCGCACGCGCGCTCGGGCGCTCCGCAGGAGGTCTGTGGCATGCTCGGGGGCATTCACGAGAAGGACGACGGCGCTCACATCGTGCTGCGCGTCGTGCCCGTGAAGAACGTGCATCCGCGCCCCATCGACGAGTACCAGCTCGATCCTTCCGAGCAACTGCGCTTCACGCTCCGATTGGAGGACGAAGAGGGGCTGGAGATCATCGGGTTCTACCATAGCCACCCTGCCGGCCCCGCGCGCCTCTCGACCACGGACGCAGCCCGCGCCTCGTGGCCTGGCGCATCCTACCTCCTCGTTCACTTGCGGCCCACCGAGGGGCACTTGAGCGCGCGCTGGGACCACGCGAAGGGGCGCTTCGCGAGCGAGTCCATCGAGGTCATGCCGAGCTTGTAGTCCACTATCGCTCGCCGTGATCGAGGATCTCGACGAAATGGTACTCCGGAAGCGCCGGCGAGCCGTCCGTCCGCTCTTCTTCGAGGCGCGCTTCGAGCGCTTCGTGCGCGCCGATCCAATCGCCCGCTGCGAGCCGCGTGAGAGCGTCGGCGAGCTCGGGAGAGCCCACGAGGTCACGCTCCTGTGCTTCGGCGATCGAGTACCCCGCGCGCCCCATCGTCCACGTCGAGTGATCCACCGCGCCGAAGTCCACCATGCGATCGTCCTGCTGGTATCCCATGACGGAGTATATCGCTTCGAACGAGTGGCTCGTGCCGAGGCCTTCGTTCACGCGGCTGACATGCTGGGGGTGCTGCTGGCCGAAGAGATGCCCCGTCTCGTGCGCGTAGAGCATCGTCGCCCAGTTCCACAAGACGCGGCTCTCGTTGCGCTCGTTGACGAACTCCTCGCCGGGGCCTTCGTACATCTCCTGGACGCGCTTCGTCTCGGGCACGAACGAGAAGCTCAACCTGTGGCTCCGCTGGACGTCGTACATGCTGATGCCGCCCGTCGAAGCGTACGTCGCCGCGTCGCCCCACAAGAGGAGCGAGAGGTACTCCTCGCACCCTTGCCGGGGCATGACGAACGTCTCGAAGTTCTCGTCGAGATACCATCGCAGCACGTCGAGGCCCGCGAGAGTCGCGCCGCCCTCGCGCGCCAGTGCGTCAAGGACGGGGTCGTCCCGTGGGAGGGCGAGGACTTTGAGGTCGACCGAGACGTCGTCGCTCGTGAGGTTCACGAAGGCCGATCGCAGGCTTTCGACGTCGATCGAGTCCTTTGCGCGCACCCAACCAGGCAGCGCTTCGGTGATCGCGGTCGTATGGACCGCGAGCAGGAGGGTGACGTGGTGGCATGGTTTCGTCGAGATGGGGAACGTGGGGCCTTTGAGGAAGCGCCAGTGTGCCGAGTCGAGGGTGAGTTGCGCGACGGCAGCGACGGTCTTCTCGCCCGTTGCGTTCAGCGGCCAGTCGTAGTCGGCGGGTCGAGTGGGACCAAACGCCGTGCCGAAGGCGATCGCTTCGGGCGAGCGGTGAGGCTCGACGACGAACGGGTCAGGCTGGGCGCTCACGTCGAAGACCGTAAGCGGGAGACGCTCGCCGAAGATCCGGAGGCGATCGAGCCAACCGTGCGAGAAGTTGTACCGCCACGCGTGGTCGCCCAAAGATGTGCCGCCGTGGATCACGACGAAGACGGGGTGGGCGCGTTCGAGCGGCCGGCCCCGCGCGTCCTCGACGCGCGCGGCGAGCCATGCCTCGGCCGCATTCGCGTCGTACGTGCCCTCGACAGCGGGCACCTTCCAGCCTTCGGCGGCCGCGGCGAAGGCCGCTTCGGTCGCGCCGTCGAAGTCCACGACGTGGAAACTGGCGCGGGGCTTGGCCGACGCGGGAAGGGACTGCCCGCCCAACGGTGTCGTGTCTGCGCTGGGGGGGAACGCGCGGTCTGTGCTCGACGCCGCGTGCTCGATGACAGTGGGCGGCAGCTTCTCCGCGATCGCCGCGACGGTCTTCGCGTCGAAGCCGAGGAAGTACGCCTCGATCGGTACGTCCATCGAGAAGCCGCCCGAGGAGAGGAGCGATACGGCGCCGAACCCGAGATCTTGGGGCGAGTTCGTCGCGTTCAAGCGCGGCGCGTCAACGAAGCACCCTGCAAGCGAGGCGGAACCGAGGAGGAGCGGCAGGAGGACCGCGCGTGCCGGGAGCATGCACGGATGCGACGCGGAAGAGGATGATAAGCGTTCTAGCTCGCCCCGAGCCCGCGGCACGAAATAGGGGCGCGGAATGAGCTCCGCGAAGCCGCCTCATTGGCGCCTGGCGCGGCGACCGCGGGCTACGCCCCGGGTCGTCATTTGGACCTCCAGCGAGGCTCGTGCCAATGGCCAATACCCTGCATCTTCAAATGAGCGCGCCACCGAATCGATGGCGATCACTGTGGCGATGGAGAAGCGACCAGAAGCTCGCATCCTTGTCGTTGATGACGAGGACCAGATCCGCCGCCTCGTCACGCTCTTGCTGCGTCGCCTAAAAGGGTGCGAAGCTGTGGTCCAGCAGGCGGCCGACGCGAACGAAGCCCTCGCGCTCCTTGAGTACGAGGAGTTCGACCTCATCGTGAGCGACCACAACATGCCAGGCAAGACCGGCATCGACCTCCTCGAGCACGCGCAAAAGCAGCACCCGCAGACCGCGCGCATGCTCATCACGGCCCTCACGCAACTCGACATCGGTGTTGACGCCATCAACCGCGGCCGCGTGGACGCGTTCCTGCGTAAACCATTCGACAATGAGGTCTTCCTCACGTTGGCAGAATCGCTCGTCACCCCCCGTGTGACAGCCAGGCGGCTCCTCGCGGAGGGTCATGCTGATGACGGGGTCGCGTCCGGATCGCGCACCATTCGCCGCATCCCCGCGCCTCCCCCCCCTCATGATTCGACGCGCCACGGTCTCGAGAGCGAGCTCGCCGAGGTCGAGAAGGCCATGCGCCAGTTGCGCGTGCGCCTTGGTCTGGGCAATATCTCTCCTGAGGGTTACGCCCAGGTGAACAGCGATCTGTCCAAGAGGCGCGCCGACCTAGAGGTCAAGCTGCTTCAACTCGAAGCTTGAGGCAGCGAGCATCCTGAGGCCGCAGGCAGTTTCAAGTCGAACGTCGTCCCCACACCGACCTCGCTCGCGAGCATCAATTCGCCACCGTGCGCCTGGATGATGCCCCGGCTGATGTTGAGACCAAGCCCCGTGCCCTTCTCCTTCGTCGTGAAGAACGCGGTGAACATCTTCTTCTGCACGTCGAGCGGGATGCCGCAACCATTGTCGATGACTTGCACGTGCACGGCGCCCCCGTGGTGCCACGAGCGGACGCGCACGACACCATCACTGCGGCCATCGAGCGCTTCGACGGCGTTCTTGATCAGGTTCAGGAGCACCTGATGGATCTCGCTCACGCGCACGAGCACGCTCGGGAGACCCGGCGCGAGGTCGAGCTCGAGCCGGACGGAGCGGGGGATACCAGTGCGGACGACCGACACGACCTCGGTGAGGGCCTGGTTGATGTCCTCTGGCCTGCGCTCGACCGTGCCGCGGCGCGCGACGTTCTTGAGTGACGTCGCGATCTGCGTGATGCGGTCCACGCCCTCGAGCGCGACCTTCAGTTCCTCCGCTATCTCGCACGCGAATCGGCGCTCTTCCTCAGAAAGGCCCTCCCTCTTGAGTCGGTCGTCGAGCATCATGCCGCAAAGCTGGAGGTTGCCGCGCATGTACGTAAGCGGATTGTTGATCTCATGCGCGACGCCAGCCACGAGCGTCCCTAGCGCCGAGAGCTTCTCGTGCTGCGTGAGGACGTCACGCTGCCGGGCCATCTCGTCCTCCAGGCGCTTGCGTTCCGTGATGTCACGCACGACCATGAGGACACCGGCCACAACGCCGCGTTCCACGAGCGGACCGGCATGTGCCTCAACGACGAAGGCGCGCGTCTTGCCGAGGTCGTGCGCTTCGGCCTCGACGAGGACCGGCTCGGATGGGATACCCCCCTCCAGCGCGAGGCGGGGGTCATCGAAGAGGTTGGACGCGCGGCACGAGAGCAGCGCGTCGGGTGCGATGCCGAAGATCTTGCGCGCGGCCGGGTTCATGTACTTGACGAGCCCCTCGGGGTCCACAAGGAGCACGGCGTCTTGCGCCGTGGAAAGATAGCTGTCCATCCGCTCGCGCGCCGCATCGGCCTCTGCGATGGCGCGCGCGTTCTCGAGCGAACTTGCGGCTTGGCCCGCGATGGTGCGAAGGATGGCGCTCTCCTGGTCGCTGAAGGCCTCGCGCCCCTGCCGGGGCCACACCGCGATCTCGCCTAAGGTGCCGCCTCCACGCGATGGAAGCGGCTCGCGGAGCGGCTCGATGAGGCGACGTGGCCCCGAACCGAACGTGCGATCTAAGATGACGCTGTCCTCGTCCTTGTGGCCCAGGCGAAGCGTCAGTTCCACGCGGCCGCAATCGAGGATGCGCTCGCATTCTTGCATGACGCGAGCGGACACGGCACTGATGCTTGCGGTGCCCATGAGTTCGTGCGTCGCGTTCGCGAGCTGCTTGTGCACATCCAGCTCGCGGTCGGCTGCAGCGTGGAGCTTCCAATACCTCCGCACCAGGTACGCGAAGGGACCGACGCAGAGCGTGGCAAGCGGGTGAAGCCGCCACAGCGCGACGATGGTGAGGCCTCCGGCGATCCCGATGAGGGCACTGTTCGCGCCTTGCACGAGGAATCGTTCTCGAAAGATCGTGAACGCTGAGGCCTCGGAAAGAGCGGAGAAGACGCCTGAGAGCAGGAGGTTCGCGACAAGTCCGAATGCAAGCGAAGCCAGTGCCGCGCCCCAGACGGGGGCCACACCGGCTCGTTCGAGGAGCGCGAACGCGCCGCTCGTGATCGTGGCCGCGATCGCGTACTGTGACACGTTGAAGAGGCGCTTGATCTTCTCCTGCGGACCGCCCCACCACTGCATCACGAGCGTGGCCATCACGATGCTCAGGATGAGCAGCGGGGCGGGGAGGACGAGGAGGCCGATGAGGACGCCAGCCTCATCGAGCGACACGACGAGCCTGTGCTCTCGCCAGTGGAGCGTGAAGGGGTAGCGGTGGAGCAGGAAGAACGCGGCAGAGACCGCGAGCGCGACCGCGATGAGTGGCGCCGTCGCGAGTGGCCCCGTCATGATGACGCCACGGTACGTCGCGAAAGCCATCGCGGAGAGCAAGAGGAGGGCGAGGGTGGCCACGCCCGAGACGTATGCCTCGATGCTGAGGCTCTTCGTGGCCTGGCCCGTGCTCATCCAGGTTCCCTCCGTCAACAAGCAGTATATGACGGTACACGCCCGAGGCCCTGGGGCCTTCAAGGGGGAGGGGGCCTCGTTCTGGGCGAGAACGTGTCCTGGCCTGGAGATATCAACGCTGCCTGGGATGTGTGCTATCAGGTCCCCGGCGAGCGAAAGGAACGAATACAACCTGCGAGCAAGCAAGCTGCTGGATGTCGTTCGTGACCCGCTCAGAGAAGAAGGCGCTTGTCGCCTGCGCGCTCACCATCGTGGGCCTCCTGGCTGCTGCTCCCCTCGCGGGAGCCGCCGCCTCGTGGGACTCGGCTCAATGGGATAGCGCCCAGTGGGACGGAACGCATTGGGACGGCGCCCAGTGGGACGGTTCCCAATGGGACTCAGCGCAGTGGGACACCGCGCGCTGGGACGCGGCCCAGTGGGACTCGGCGCAGTGGGATTCAGCACAATGGGACGCCGCGCATTGGGACGGCTTTGGCGGGTTCGATCCGCTCTACGCTTACCAGTGGAACCTGCGCGCGCTGGGCGTGCCTGGCGCGTGGGCCGCGTTTGGCCCAGGTGACGGCAGCAAGACCGTCTGCGTGATCGACTCGGGCGTGGATGACTCGCACCCCGACCTTGGATCGCAGATGTGGACCGATCCCAAGACGGGCGCGCACGGCTACGACTTCGTGGACCACGACGACTTCCCAATGGACGTCGGAGGCCACGGCACGCACGTCGCGAGCATCCTGGCGGCGCGGTCTGGTGACGGGTACGGCATCGCAGGCGTGGTGAACGCGAAGATCATGGCCGTGCGCGTGCTGGGGCCGGATGGCACTGGTGCGGACGCTGACCTTGCGGCAGGCATGAAGTGGTGCGTGGACCACGGCGCGAGCGTCCTCAGCCTGAGCGTGAGCCTCGATGACAAGTCGAAGGTCGTCGCGGATGCTGCGAAGGACGCGGTCGCGCGGGGGGCGCTCATCGTCGCCTCAGCAGGGAATGGCGGCTGCAAGTGCGCTGGTTCAACGCTCACGAAGGTGGACGGCGTTCTCACGGTCACGGCGATGGCGCCAGACGGCACGCTCGCGAGCTTCGCGAACTATGGCCCAAGCGTGGACTTTGGCGCGCCCGGGGTGCTCGTACCAGGCGACCTGCCAGGCGGCAAGTTCGCGCTGGGCTCCGGCACGAGCCAAGCAGTTCCACAGGTAGCTGGACTCGCGGCGCTCATGTGGGAAGCGAACCCGCACTTGACCACGAAGGACATCGCGCAGATCATCAAGAAGACGTCGATCCGGATGGGCTCGCCCTCACCAGTGACGATACGCGTTCCCGACGCCCAAGCCGCGATGAACGCGGCACTGGCAGCGAAGTAGCTCACACTTGCTCGATGGTGAAGGCCGAACCATCGGAGCACACGCGGAACGAATCCGCCAGCTCAGCCCCAGCGACCCTCACGTCGATGGCGCCGATCGTGTCGAGCACGAGGAGACGGCAGTCGCCCGAGAAGTCGAGCGAGACCTGCTTCGTCGCCTCGCACGCGAGCGTCGCGTCGATGGAGACAACGAGGGTGGAGCACGCGGTCGCAACGCCAGCGCCGTCGCTGTCATCATCCACCGTCGTGCTGATGGACTGGACGCCAGGCAGGAGCCCCGCGCCCGAGGCGTGCAACGTGATCGTGACAAGGCAGCGCGTGAGGTCGCACGTGTCCACATGGAGAGTGCCCGAGTGCGTGAACGTGCAGTCGGGGACCGCGATGCCGGCGCCAAGCACGAACGTGCCGCCCGCGATGCAGGGAAGCGTGTTCGTGAAGTCCACCGAGTCCGTGGGCGCCGCCGCACTGGGCTGCACCGGGAGGACGCTGGCCAGGAGGAGGGTGAAGAGAGCCGTGCCGAGCCTCATGCGACGACCACTCCGCGACACCCATATGAGGTCATTGGCGTCACCGTTGAAAGGAACGACTGACGCGACAAGGGATTCCCTAGACGACGTTGAATACGAGAAGGAAAGGGCGCGAACACGCAAATACGCGAACACGCCGTCCTAGCGTGTTCGCGTATTTGCGTGTTGGAGTTCGATGCGTTATCCCTCGCCGACACGGACGTGTCGGCGCTCCGCGAAATCGGTTTCCTCCGGGAAACCAGTTCACTGCGGCGCCGCCACGTCCTATCTCGGGACTGCGGTCCCTCGACACGGACGAATCGCGCTGCGGCGCGACCGGCGCTGCGCGCCTTTCGTCCTATCGGCGAATGTCGCCGGCCTGCTGGCCGTCAACCTTCGCCGAAGAATCCTCTCAGGACCGGATGCATCTCGATCGCCTGCTCCTTCGCGATCCGGACGTGCGTCGCCTGATGGCGAGCGGCACGCTGCTGCGCGCCTCGCACGTCCTCTCGCGAAAGAGCAGGTCCGTCGCTGCATCCCACCTTCGGGCTTCTTCGCGATGGCTTCGCTTTGCTCAGCCCTCGCCGAAGAATCCTCTCAGGACCGGATGCATCTCGATCGCCTGCTCCTTCGCGATCTGCTCGTACAGTCGCTGCAGGATACCCACGGCTAGCAGGATACCTGTGCCTGAGGCATTACCAAGCGTTCCGATCAAGTCGGCAAACACGGCCAAGGCCCCGACGGCAGCACCACCCACCACGGTCACTACTGGGATGTAACGTTCGAGGATCTTCGCAGTGACGCGCGGATCACGCCGGAAGCCAGGGATCTGCATGCCCGACCCCTCGATCTGCTTGGCGACTTGGTTGGCGCCCATGTTCGTCGTCTCGATCCAGAAGATGGCGAAGATGATGGATCCGCCGATCATGAAGACGGCATAGAACGCGACGTGAAGCAGGATCTGCCACGGCGCTCGCGTCAAGAACAAGCCAGCGTACGCGGGCGACAAGAACGGCAAGAGCCACTGCGAGAGGCCAGTCACCTGGCTGAAGTAGTACGCGATGCCAGTGACTGGAGACGTCGTGCCGTCTTGATAGCCGCCGACCCACAACTTGTGGCCGATGAATGGCATGCCGCGCAGCGGGCCCGACCACAAGAGGAGACCAATGAGGTTCACGTTCGCTAGCAGAGCACCCGCAAGGATGACGGGGATGTTGCTCGCGTAGAGCAGGCGGATGGGGTACCTACCGCGAGCACCACGCACACGACCGTGAGCGAGTGGCAACTCGATGCGGCTGGCCTCCGAGTACACCACGATGAAGAACGTCGTGAGCGAACCCACCAAAGCGGCGATGGTGTTCGTCTCGCCAGGCCTACCGATCAAGAGCGTGTCGAACCCACCACCACCGATGAGTTGACCAGTGGTGTACTGGGAGAGCAAGTAGAACGTCTTGGGCAGGATGCCGCCAGGCGGATTGCTGATGGAAAGCGCCGAGCCGGCCTGCTGCGGGATCCACGAGATCAGGCCCGTGAACAGGCTCTGCGCCACGCCCGCCACGATGAAGAGCGAGATACCGCTGCCCAAGCCCCACTTGGAAACGACCTCATCCATGAGGAAGACGAGGTAGCTACCAAGAGCGAGCTGCATGATGATGATGAAGCGCGCCCAGCCCAGGCCCAAGCGACTGATGGCGACCTGGTCAGGCATGAGGAAGCCAAACACCTGTGGAATGGCCTCAACGAAGATCATGACGACGACCAAGACCTTCTGAGCGCCCTGGTAGATCGACTTGTCCTCGCTGTTCTGAAGATCGAGCTTGATGATCTTCGCGCCCACGAAGAGCTGCATGATGATGGACCCAGTGACGATGGGTCCGATGCCCAAGTGCACGATCGAGCCCGAAGCGCCAGCGAGGATCGCCCGAAACGACGAGAAGACGTCAAGGCTGCTGCCGCCCAAACCATAGATGAACACGTTGGACAGCACGAAGTACGCGAGCAGGCACGCGAATGACCAGATGAGCTTAGTGCGGAAATGCACATGGCCCTCGGGCTTCGTGACGGCGGGGAACCGTTTGATGAGCGGTTCCAGCTTGTAGAGCAACGACTTGCGTTCTTCGGTCACCGATGGTCCTCCCTGGGCCTGGGGAAACTGCGCCACCACTTCCATTGGACTATTTGAAAGCTGCCTAAGGCGGGAGTGCGAAGAGAACTTGGCCGCGGGGCAAACCCCCCAAACCCCCCTTCTTGCAAAGGTTGATGAAGGACGACCCTATCACGCGGAACCCTGGAGAAGACGATGGCCACCGCAGCCTCGCCCGCCCCGCAGCAAACGGAACGCGACACGCTCATCGGCAAAGCGTGGGACGCCCAGGACAAGCTCGAGGGCCGCCTCTCCTACATCGGGAAAGGCAAGTACGGCCGCGTTCTCCGCATGGCACGCAAGCCGACGCCAGACGAGTACCGCAAGGCCTCCATCGTCTCGGCAGCCGGCCTCGTGATCCTTGGCGCGATCGGCTTCCTCGTCTTCTATTTGATGAGCTTCATCCCCCAGTAAAGCACGCATGCAAACGCATGCTTGACTGGGACCGCGAGCCACCACTCACGACGCGCAGGATGCGAATGCTATCGCCATCCCAAAGCGGCGCATCACCCGGCAGCGGCCGCTGATCGCGGAACACGAGCACCAACTCTGGCCGGATGCCCAGCGCACGTGGCGCGTCGTCCGCAACCGCACCCTCCGGAAGATCCAGCACGCGCTCGCGCGGCGGCGGAAAACCATGCAAGGCGACGACG
>JBAZZN010000069.1:0-10841 GCA_041658815.1 Thermoplasmatota archaeon | reverse complement strand
GCGCGGTCGCGCATCTCGCTCGTGATCGTGTCATTGAACTCGCCCCAGACAACAGCAATGCGCCGCAGCGGCGGCGCTTTACTGGATAGGTCCGGCATCGTCGTACCCCTGTCGTTGTCCGGTGCCGGCAAGTTCCGTGAGCTTGTGCGGCTCGTAGAGCATCATGTGCGCGTTGACGGCGTGCTCGCGCGTGCGCTCCACGGCGAGTTTCTTGAGATCGCGCTCGTACTTCGCGACCTCGCCTGGCGTGTCGGGCCGATGCGTGACCTTGCCCAATGCATCGTGGTCGAATGGCTCGTCCATGTGTATGAACACCTCAAGGAGGGGCCGCCCGAACTGCGTTCGCAGCCACATGAGGCCAAGCGACGCCTCGTGACCGCAGACCTTGTCCACGTCCTCTGCCCCCACCATCCCGCAAGCGATGACGAGGTCACACCCCTCGTCGAAGAAGCGCCGCGCGGCGGCTGGCAGGTCCTTCACGCCGGGTACGGTGACGCGCTTGAGTTGTGCGGCCTTCGCGAGCGGTCGCAGTGTGTCGAGGGCGACTTGGCCCATGTTCACTCGTGAGAATGTGGTGTCGATGATGCCGATGTTCACAGCGTCCCTTCCTTCGCGCTGGGGTCGTATAGCTCCAGGATGCGCTTCACGATCTTGCGCGTGCCGTTCAAGTCGTGCTCGTCGAACTTTGGCATGCGCGCGATCTCGATGTGGCCGAAGCCGCGTTTCGCCAGTTCAGAACGCAGTTCGTCCGCTATGTGGTAGTCATCGTAACCCAATGCGATGACGTCTGGCTCCACGGCGGCCACGGTCGCGTACTGGTCGAGGGAGCTTCCTAGGATGGCGACGTCCACCGGCTTGAGCGCCGCGACCATGGCGAGACGTTGTTCTTGCGGCAAGATTGGTTGGTGCTTGCGCCGCGTGACCATGACGTCCGTCGCGACGACGACGACGAGTTCGTCCCCGTGCTTCTTTGCCTCCGTGAGGTAGTGGACGTGGCCCAGGTGGAGCAGGTCGAAGACGCCCGCTGCCATCACGCGCCGCACGCCGGGTCTCTTCTCCATCGCTCACCGCGATGCAGGAACTTGGACTTCAAGCTTCATCCACGCATCTTCGATGGCCTTGCCCTCGAGGAGCACTGTGTTGTGGCGGTTGGCCCAGTCGAGCGCCCCCGCTTTCCCGCGCGCCTTGCCCTCGCCGAGCATCTCCGCGCCAGCGATGACCGGGGTGACGCCGGAGAGACGCGCGAGCGCCACCGCGATCTCGGTGTGCCCCTTGCGCGTGTGGAGGAGTCCATCCGCGCCAACGCACAAGTGCACGTGGCCTGGCGCGCGGAAGCTCTTGCCGAACGCATCCATGAGGTCGCTCGTATGCCCCGCAAGCGCGCGCTTGCCCAGCTTCGCGAACTCCGTGATGGTGAGCGAACGGTCGTTGTCAGTGATGCCGGTGAACGTCTGGCGGTGGTTCAGGGTGAGTGAGAACGAGGACCGCTTGTCGTACTTGATGTCGTTGGGGATGAGGCGCCGCAGGACGGGGTGAGCCTCGCCGGCTTCGGCGTAGAGGTCCTGGAGGAATGGAAGCTCGAGCGCTGAGCCGATGCGCGGGTCCACAGCGAGGAACACGAGACCCCCCGCCTCGCTGCGCAGAGCTCGGACTGCGTCGGGCGTCGCATGCTCAGCAGCAAAGAAGAGGTCCACCTCTTCCTCGCGGCCGTCAGCATCGTAGATAAGGACGGGTTTGCCAGCGCGGAGGAGCTCGCCCGCGCGAGCCAAGGACGCGTTCACGACAGTCGCAATGCGACCTGGTAGTTAAGAAATGGGTAACTACCAACAATAGGGTAGTTTGGGTTGGACGGGGGCCAGTGGGGCCACAGCCCTCGCTATATCTGCTCTTGTTGAAGCCGATAGCACGTGACGTACCCGGCGATGCGGTTGCGCATCGACTTGCCCTGGATCGTCGCGAGTTCGCTTACGGCCTTCTTGTTGTGGTCGAAGTCGCCCGTGAACTGCTCGGGGTAGCGCTCGACGAGTTCGATGGCGACGCGCTTGATGTAGGTCGGACGGATGTTGCCCATGGGAATCACCAGCACCGAGGGGACTTGGTCCCTGGCCCTCCACGAGCAGAAGACTCAGCTCGTGGCGCACTCGGTGTGCAAGGCGCGACATGCGGCAGAACTATTTGAACGCTGGGGAAGCTGGACTCAGGCTTTCTTGAGGAAAGGAAGCCCCGTGTTCTCTGCCACACGCACCGTGTACCCAGTGGGCAGTTCCGCGGGCTTGCCACTCTTGGGCGCGCCCCTGCTGAAGAAGTAGATCGTCTGCTGGCGACCCCCGTTCAGCTCGACTTGACGATTGTACAGCATCCAGTCGCCCTTGTCCGTCTTGTACATGTATGCCAAGATAGCCCTCCGCCCGCTGCAGTCCGCCATGGGGGGGAAAGCTTTTCGGAATGCATCTGGCGCGTTCTCATCAACCGATGACGAGCGGTTCCTTCTCAGCCACCCAGTCTGGACCGAACCGGTCAAGCCTGTATGGCCTCATGTCAATGGATGGAGGCTGACCCAGGATGGATTGGGCCACGAGCAGCGTCGTCATGGGCGAGATCATGAAGCCATGGCCCGACGCACCATTGAGCTGGACGAAGTTGGCGAGCCCAGGCGATGGGCCCAAGATCGGCTTGCTGTCTGGTGTCACGTCGTACGCGCCGGCCCACTGGCGAAGGACTTTCACCTCGCCGAGGTTGGGCAAGATGTCCACCAGAGCCCTCGCGACGCGCTTGGTGAACGCGAAGCTGCTCTGGAAGTTGATTCCGGGCTTCTCGCCGGGCATGCCGATGCCGCTGATGATCTCGCCACGCATGTCCTGGCTCGCGTAGAGCCCATTCCGTAGGTCCACGACCATTGGGTCCAAGAACGGTTTCAGGGACTCCGTGACGAGGATCTCGTGCCGCACGGGCGTGTTGGGCAGCTTCAGGCCGACCATGTCAGCGACCTGGTTCGACCAGCAGCCAGCAGCGTTCACGACCCAATCACACTTCACGTCACCGCGGTTCGTGCGCACGAGCGTCACGCGACCGCCGCTCGTCTCGAAACCAGTCGCGCTCGTGAACGTTCGTACGTCCACTCCAAGCTCTGTACATTTCTTAGCGAGCCCGAAAACGACGGCCCACGGGAAGATGATACCATCGCCCGGGTGATAGCTCGCAGCCAGCACGCCACTGGTGCTCAGATCTGGCACGATGATCTGGGCCTCGTGCGCGTCCACGACGCGCGACTTGACACCATTCGCGTTGTGGAACGCGACGGTCTTTCGCAGCGCGTCCACGGTCTTCTCGTCGTGAGCAAGGAATAGGTAGCCTCCCTGCCGGAAATAGACGTTGAAGCCCAGCTCCGCGCTCATGTCGCGGAACATCCGGATGCTCTCTCGCGCCAGGACGAGGTTGTCAGCCGTCCCCCACTGGGCCCGCACGCCGCCGCCATTCCGGCCGCTTGCGCCCGCGAGGAGATAGCTCTTCTCCAGCACGAGGACGTCGCGCATGCCACCCATAGCGAGGTGTCGTGCAACGCCCAACCCGTTCGCGCCACCGCCGACGACGACGGCATCGTAATGGTCCTTGAGGGGGCCAGTCGTCGTGACGAAGGGCGTGTGGGGCGTCACTCCTCGTCCCCCGCAAGGAACCGGAGAGGCACTGGTTGCACGGGAGGGCGGTACGTGATGGCGCCCAATGCCTCGACCGACTCGCCCGTCACCTCCGAAAGCAATCGCCGGGCGAGCGTGACGCACGCCTTGCCCTGACAAGGCCCAGTACCGAAGCCCGTGTAGCGTTTGAGGGATTCGAGGTCGCGGCAGCCGCGGGCGATAGCCTCGCGCAGCTCGATGTCGTTCACGTCCTCGCACGTGCAGACCATGCACTTGTCGGTGGTCATAGCGGCCGCACCGTCCTCGCAAATGCCGCCGCTGATTCACCTGCAGCCTCGCCGCTTGCCATCGCATCAAGTGGCGAGGACGCGCCGAGCACATCGCCAGCAGCGAAGACACCGGGAGGTAGCTTGCTTGGGTCCGGGACGAGTACCCACCCGCTCGCGACGAACGGCGCTCCGCATTGCTGGAGCAGCTCGACGCGCGGCGTCTCGTCGCCTGCGTAGAGCACGCAGTCCACGCGCAGTTCGCGGCCGTCCGCGAGGCGTACGCGCTCCACGTGTGTGCCTCCCATCGCCTCGACGACGGGGGACTCGCCCCAAGCGACGACGTCCGCTCCCGCCTTGGCAAGGTCCTCGCCAGCGTGGCGGGTCGCGGGGGCAGAAAGCGCAACGCGCTGACCGGCGAGCACGCCGTGCTTGTGGAGTAAGATGAGCGCTGCGCGCGCGCCCATCACGCCGGGCAAGTCGTTGCCCGGGAAGAGCGCTGGCGTCTCGTGATAGCCCGACGCGACCACGAGCGCCTTGGCTTTCACCTCGATGATGCGTTCATGCGTAAGGACGGCGACGATGCCTGGTGCTGGCATCTTGTTGCCCACGCCATCTGTAAGATAGCAACCGAACGCGACGCTCGAGGCGAGTACTTCCCCACCGGCGTCGCGCACGCGCGCCAGCAACTCCGCGGCGACGAGCGTGCCGTCGCGGCCGCCCACGTCACGGTGCAAGAGGAGAGACCCGCCCTCCCGATCCGCCTCCTCCGCGAGGAGCACCGTGGCGGCGCCCTCGGCGGCTGCAGCAGCCGCGGCGAGGCCAGCGGGCCCCGCGCCGACCACGAGCACGTCCACCTCACGCTTGATGATGGTGGGCCGCACGCGGCTGCGTGAGATCGGCTTGAGGTCGGGCAACTTGCCAAAGCCCGCCATGCGCCGGATGACAGCGTTGTACAGGGGAGTCAAGACCCTGGGATGGATGAACTTCTCGTGATAATCGAAGTCGCGCCGGTACACCTTGTCCACGACCGCGAAGAAGTCGCGCCGCGCGCTGGGGAAGGCGTTCTGCGTCTCCACCACCATGCCGTCACGAGCGGGTGTCACGCAGGCGCGCACGTTGGGCGTGCCGTCCACGCGCACGAGGCACGAAGCGCACTTGCCCGTGCCGCAGGAGTAGCCGCGCGGCCGATGGTACTTGATGGAGCGCATCAGGACGCGCTCGCCCGAAGCGTGAAGGGCGGAGCAGACGGAGTCGCCCTCGACACCGGAGATGGTGCGTCCATCGAACTTGAATCGGATTGACGCGCCAGGGGCACAAGCGGGGCCGGGGATGCGCTCGGGAGAAGGCGCCATCTTGCGCCGCGAGCGCGGGAGGGCTACTTGAGCGCTATGGCCAAGCGTGGCACCAAGAACGGGGCGCGGCGTGAGGGCTCGACCCGAAAGAAGTCTCACTCGCCAGCCGTCGCGTCGCGGCCCGCGTTCTGGTCCACGTGCCCCACTCCGGTCTCTCGCCCGCCACCGCCGGGAGGCGTGCGCTCGCTGGGTTTGGACGGCAGCTTGGCCCCCGAGACGGGAGCGCCCTGCCTCGCGTCGTCACCGTACGAGGGATAGGCTTCCAGCATGCGTGCATAGGATGGGTGCGCCGAGGAGATGAACTTCTGGCCGAACGACATGCGGACGGCCGCCTGCTTGGCGCGAACCCTTCCCCGTCACGATCCTACAGTCTCTTCTCTTCCACGAACAGCTCCGCGCCCAGGATGTTCGACCCGGCCGCACCGCGGATGGTATTGGAGCCAGTGACGACCCACTTCAAATGAAAGAGCGGGTCCTTCCTCAACCTGCCCACGACGACGCTCATGCCCTTCTCCGTCATCGCGTCCTTCCTCGGCTGCGGGCGGTCCTGCTCCATGCGCACGTGCACGGGGCGTTGGGGCGCGCTGGGGAGCTTGAGCTTCTGGGGCGGTCCTTGGAACTCGCGCAGCACTTGGGCGGCCTCCTCCGGCGATGGCGCGCTCTCGAACTCGGCCGCGATAGCACAAGTGTGTCCCTCGGTGACCGCGACGCGGACGGCGGTCGCGCTGACGGCGACGTTGGAGAGAGTCACGCCCTCCGTGCCCAGTTTGCCCAAGAACTTCTTGGTCTCCTTCTCGAGCTTCTCTTCCTCGTTCCCGATGTAGGGGATGATGTTGCCCGCGATGGCCATCGAGGGGACCCCGGGGTAGCCTGCGCCACTGAGGGCCTGATACGTGCTGACGAACACGCGCTTCAATCCAAAGACATCGTGCAGGGGCTTGAGGGACATGACCATCGTGATGGTCGAGCAGTTCCCGTTCGTTATGATCTTGCCCGACGTCTTCTGGCGATCCACGAGCGCGAGGTGGTCAGCGTTGACCTCGGGCAGTAGGAGGGGCACGTCCGCGTCCCAGCGGTGGTCCTTCGCGTTGCTGAACACATGGATGCCGCGCTCGGCCAGCGAGGTCTCGATCGGGCCTGCCTTGCCGCCTGAGATGGCGCTGAAGACGAGGTCCACGTCCAGGTCGGCTGCCGTCGTCTTCACGACGACATCGCGGAGGTTCTGTGGCATCTCTTGGTCGAGCACCCACGAGGCAGCGTCCTTGAACGCCTTGCCGGCGCTGCGCTCGCTGGCCACCAGTTCCGTGATGCGGAAGTAAGGGTGGTCCTGCAGGAGCGTGACGAAGCGCTGCCCCACCATGCCTGTTGCGCCAAGGATGCCTACTTTGACCGTGTTCGTCATGCTGAGATCATTCCCCCGAGAACAAGAATTCTCCGTGGATCGCCCGAACGCACGCTTCCTTGTCGCGGCGCTTCACCACGAAGTTGAGCGCGATGTCAGACGCCCCAACAGATATCATCTCGATGTTGACGCCCGCTCGCCCCACGCTCGTGAAGATCTTGCCTGCCGTGCCGTGCGTGGAGCCGATGCCACGGCCCACCACGCACACGAGCGACATGTCCGGGATGCCTTCGACGCTCTGGATGATGCCCTCGCGGATGCCATCGAGCGCCTTGAGCCCGCGGTCCAGGTCCTCCTCGCCGATGAGGAGCGCGAAGGAGGCTTGGCTCGCCGCCATGTTATAGACGTTCACCTTTGCTCGGGCGAGCACGGTGAATACCTTCTCGCCCACCCCCGGCGTGTACGCCATGCCGGGACCGTAGATCTTGAGGATCGCGAGCCCGTCCTTCGTGGTGGCGCTCCGGAGCGTCCGTTTTGCGAGCGATGCGCTGTCGGCGATGCGCGTTCCTGGCGCTTCGGGCTTGGCCGTGTTGCGCACCACGATCGGGATATGCAACTCACGGAGCGGCTCCACGGTGCGCGGGTGCAGCACCTTCGCGCCGACGTACGCGAGCTCCGCGGCCTCGTCGTACGTCATCTCATCGATGGGGGCGGCCTCCTTGATGATGCGTGGGTCCGCCGTGAGGAAGCCATCCACGTCCTTCCACACTTCAAGCCGCTCGGCCCTCATCGCAGCGGCCACGATGCTGCCCACGAAGTCGCTGCCACCACGGCCAAACGTGGTGACGTGCCCGGCTGCATCGCAGCCAAAGTAGCCAGTGAGGACCGGCGTGACACCGCTCTTCACGCGCGAGAGCACGGTCCGCTGCAAGTTGTGCTCGATGGCTGGCATGAGGGGACTCGCGTTCCCGAACACGCCATCCGTCAGCATGCCAGCGTCGTCGCCGTCGATAGCTTCTGCAGCGATGCCACGCGATCGAAGGAGGCCAGCCAGGACGCGGACGCTCAGGCGCTCGCCGAAGCTCACTGCCAGGTCACGCGTCTTCCCCGTCGTTTCTTCAGTGTAAGCGATGCCGTAGAGGAGACGCTCGATGCGCTGGAGGAGCGCCTCGACCTCGTCTGCCACGCGTTGCGTCTCGGCGGGCGTAGCGTCGCCCATCCGCATGGCTTCCAGGTGGCGGCTGCGCAGGTCGTCAAGGAACGGCGCGATGGCGCCTTCATCACGGACGACCCGCTTGAGGACGTCATGCAGGGCGTCCGTGACGCCGCTCATGGCGCTCACGACGACGACGCGTTCCGGCGGCGCGCTGGCGATGATCTGACACACGCGCTTGATCATCGGCGCGCTTCCGACGCTCGTGCCGCCGAATTTCATGACGATCATGGCGAGTCACCATCGAAGAAGCGTTCTGCCTCACCCATGTAGGTGCGGAAGGCCTCGCGGGCCGACACGGCCTGCTCGAACTCATCAAGGCTTCGCCGCAACCGGGTCAAGACCTCTCGCGTGTGGGGGTTGAGCTTCTGGATCTCGAAGTAGAGGTCCTTGTTCTCACTTGCGACCTCGCGCGCGATCGCGAGCTGCTTTTGGAACGTGGGGCCGCCAAGGTGCGCAAGCTCCGAGAGCGGGAGCCCGTTGCGTGCCAGACTCTGGCCGAAGATGAGATTCACCGCGTGGGGCAGACCCAGCACTGACGCCATGTATCGGTCGTGCTCCTCCACACGCATCTCGAAGACGTTGGCTGCGGTGTCCTCGAAGAGCGCTTTGGCGGCACGGTTTGCTTCCGCGTTCCCGCAGTCACAGATGATCACGTTCTTGCTTGCCAGAAGTTCGGTCTGGGGGCCCCACATCGGGTGCACGCTCGTGACGGCCGCGCCTGAACCAGCGCTCGCGAACTCCCTTAGCTCGGCGAGGAAAGGCGACTTCAGCGAGCCGATCTCGAAGACCAATGCCGTGGTTCGCCCGTGGAGCTGCTTGAGGATGCCCGCGACGGCGCTTGGCGGCGTCGCGATGAGGATGAGGTCGAACGCGTGAGCCGCTTGGGCCACGTCCCGCACTTGCGCGTAGCCGTTTGGCGTCCCGCGGGAGTCCGCGATGGAGACGCTGAAGCCCTTGCTGTCAAGGAACTCGGCGAACCAACGACCCATGCTGCCCGCGCCACCTATCACGAGGGCCATCTTGCCGTTGCTCACGAGGCTTGCGCGAGTGCGCCCGCGTCTGTCGAGTTCCTGCGCGTGCAACGACTCACGAATAAGGATCTTGACGACTTCCTCGGCGACGTCAGGACTAAGAGCATCTGCGGCGGCGCGCTCCCGCGCCAGTCGGATGACCTCCGCTTCCACGACGTAGTTCCTGATGGGGCTGCCGGACTCGGCCTTCAGTTCGCCCACGCGGCGAGCGAGGGCCGTGCGTTTCGCGGCCAAGTCCACGATCTGCTGGTCCAACTCACGGATGCGCACCCGAAGCGACTCGATATCATCGCTTGGCATCAGGCATCCTCCAAGAACGGCCGCGCGACACCCAGCACCCCCAAGCGTTCAAGCAGCAGGTCCAGCAGGACGCAGGCGGTCACGGCCTCCACGACCGGCACCGCACGGGGCACGATGCAGGGATCGTGGCGCCCCTTCACGCGAAGTTGGGCAGGCTCGCGCGTGCGCAGGTCCACCGTTTCCTGGTTGAGCGGGATGCTGGACGTGGGCTTGAAGACCACACGGAAGCGCAGAGGCATGCCAGTGGTGATGCCTCCAAGCGCACCGCCATTGTGATTGGCCTTCGTGACGACCCGGCCGTCGGGTGCAAGCGCATACGCGTCGATGACGTCCGAGCCCCGTACCCCTCCGAAGCCGAAGCCATCGCCGAATTCAACGCCCTTGACTGCGGGCACCGCGTAGAGCGCGTGCGCCACGAGCGACTCGACGCTGTCCATCAACGGATCCCCCAGCCCCGTCGGGAGCCCTTCCGTGACGCACTCCACGATGCCGCCGACCGAGTCGCCGGCCGCGCGCGCGTCCTCGACCTCCGCTATCATCGCCTGCGCGGCTCGGACGTCTGCGCAGCGTACGGCGGTGGACTCGACGGTTTCGCGAATACTCGCCACGTCAAGGCGCGCGTGCGAGATGGTCTTGCCGATCTGCACCGCGTGCGCAGCCGTCTGGACACCGTGCGCTAAGAGCACTTTGGCGGCCAGCGCGCCGGCCATCACCCAGCACGCAGTGAGGCGGCCGCTGAACATGCCGCCTCCGCGCGGGTCGTTGTGCCCGGCAAAACGCACGCGCGCTGGGTGATCGGAATGACCGGGACGCGGCCTATCGCGGAGGTGCTCGTAGTCCTGCGAGCGTGTGTCCTCGTTCGCCACTTCCATCAGGATGGGCGCGCCGCTCGTCTTGCCATCGAAGACGCCACTCCTGATCTTCACGCGGTCCGCTTCCTGCCGCTGCGTCGTGAGGAGTGATTGGCCGGGTCGCCGCCGGTCGAGCCACGGTTGTACGTCATCCCCGCTGAAGGGGATGCCAGGGGGCACACCATCGACGATGACCCCGACAAACTCGCCGTGACTCTCGCCCACCAACGTCAAACGATATCTTCGGCCGATGGTGTTCATGCGGGGCGAACCTCCATGCGAACGCCTAGGCGCTGGAAATCCTCGACGAAGCTCGGGTACGAGACGCGGTAAGCCTCGTGGTCGTCCAACTCGATTGGCCCTTCGGCCCGAAGCGCGCAAACGGCCAACGCCATCAGGATGCGGTGGTCACCCTCGGTCACAAGACCCTTTCCACCCCGGACCTTGCCCCCGCGGATGACCGCGCCGTCCTCGCGCTCATCGCAATCCACGCCGAGGCGCTTCAAGTTCGCGACCATGACCGCGATCCGGTCAGATTCCTTGAGGCGCAAATGCTTCGCGCCAAAGAGCACCGTCTCGCCCGGCGCGTGCGACGCGACCGCGCAGAGCACCGGAAATGCGTCCGGCGTGTCAGAAAGATCGATGCGGGTGCCGTGGAGGTCAGCGCGCCGAGCGGTCACGCCAGCCTCAGTGGCACGCACTTCGGCTCCAAATGCCTTGAGATGATCCACGATGGCGCGGTCGCCTTGCGCACTTCGTAGCGTCAGATTCCTCACCGTGACCTCTCCCGCAAGCGCACCCGCGCAAAGCGGGAACGCCGCAGTGCTGTAGTCGCCCGGCACTCG
>JBAZZN010000068.1:0-10913 GCA_041658815.1 Thermoplasmatota archaeon | reverse complement strand
TGCCAGCGGCACGTCGAGCAGTCGAGGCGCCGCAGCGCCGGTGCGAGGAAGAGGGGCGGGATGCGCCGGAGCGCCCGGAGGGTTCGCACGCGGCGGGGCTGCGGCATTGGCGCCAGTCGCGCTTCGCGCTCCTTGCCTCACTCGACGTGGCTCTGCCACGCCGTCGCTCGGCCGCCTTCGCCTCGCCTGCCGCCGCGTGCGAACGCGGCGTTACGCAATCCACGCGCCGGTCAGTAGCGGCGAGCTTCGCCTCAACGTCTACTTCGCCATGATGATGGGCGTGTCGCGTGCTTCGAACACGATCGTCGCGCGGTACGCGGGGTGCGTGACTGGCGCTCCGTCTGGGCGCACGACTTCGATCCAGTCGGAGAGGCGCACGCTTCGACTCGTGTTGGAGGCATCGAGCCAACTGAGTGACGCCACGAGGAGGTGTGAGCCAAAGAAGCCGCCCGACGGGATGGGCAATGTGAAGGTGAATGCTCCCGCAAGCGTGCTTGGGGACGCGGTGAGTCTGGGATGGCCCGGGTAGGTCGTGGGTCGAGCATCAGTGGCGCCGTCGTCGTACCCGATGCCAACGGTGTCGTCAGTGCCCCAATTGCCGCTTGCGAGGATGGTGGGCAAGTGGCCGTTCTGGAGGTAGTTGCGCCACTTGAGTTGTGCTTGAGCATCGAGGACAGTCACATATGGCCCGCCGCGTTCCACGTGCTCCTCAATGATGCCAGCGGACCCCACCGCAAGGAGGGGCGGAAGCGAGTTGAGGTCTTGTCCACCCATGTCGGGGGGTCCCACGCACACTGGGTAGCTCCACTGGGTCGCATCTGCGCAAGTCTCCAATGCCTCCAGCGGAGGAGCGGAATCTGGGGAGCCGATGCCCTTGGGCAGATCGAGCGCCGTGTTGTAAACTTGGTATGCATTGGTTGCCCCATCGAAGATCCAGATGCTCTTGTCTTCCATCGCGACGACGAGCTCGGGTACGCCATCACCGCTCGCATCACCAGAGGCGGCGGTGATGGCCATTGTGGTGCTGAAGTGCGTGCTGGTTCCCACTTCGAGCAGGGTGGTCTCGTCGATCGTGAGCTCGTCGAGTGCCGAGGCCACGCGCACGACGTGCTCTCCCGCGTTGGGCGCTATGGCGAGCCAATGACCAAGCCGCAACTGGACAACCTGCAAGTTAGCGTCGAGCAGCTCCAACGCGCCCCCGCTCGTGTCGTTCTGGGCAAGGACGTTGCCATTGTTGAGGAAGGCTGCGAACGCATAGGACGCGTTAGGGCCCGCGCTGCGGTGAGCCTGGGTCGCTCCGGCGCCATCAAGCAGCGTGAGGCGCCCATCCGCGGTGGTCGTCACGATGCGGTCCCGCGTCACGTCCACGCTGATGCTGGTGACGCCCCGCGTGCTGAGAGTCATCGCGTCACAGGGAATGGTCCCGACGCACGTGCTCCACGAGGCGGCGCCAGTGACGGCGTCGATCGAGTAGAGCATTCCCAAGTCGTCGCCAGCGATGACAAAGCGTTCCGAGGCCCCACCGTCCCAGTAAGCGAGGCGCTGCGCCGTCGAGGACAACGGGGCAGCCCACAACGCCGCGCCTTGCGCGTTCACTCGGTACAACTTGTGATCCGCAATGCCAATGATAGCATCTGGACTCCCCACTCCAACGACGTCCATGAACGCGAGAGCGCGCACGGCCGGGCGCGGCAAGCTCTTGGCGTTGATGTTCCACGAGTGCGTGGGCGCGCACCCAAAGTTCGGGGGCGCGAACAAGTCGATGGTGAGGTTCGAGTCCGTCACACCAGCGGAGCTGAGTTGGTTCATGACGCTCTCGAAGTTGGCGTCCACCCGCACGAGGCTCCCAAGTGGCGCCAGCCTTTGCCTGACGGTGAAGGTGCTGTTGGCGGCCGCACTATCCGTGCTTGCCGCATTCGTCGCGTCCGAATCAAAACTGCCAGTCGCGTGCTGGTACGCGCGTGATCCGGTCATGACGGTCACGTCGAACGCGCCCTTCCCGGGCGCTGTGCTGTAGCCGTCGTTCATGCTCGCGCTCATGTTGGGCACACTCACGCTGATGATGCCGGGACTCTTGCCCCACGCCGTGCCAGTCACGTTGAACGTGTTCGTGTTGAATGATAGCGTGACGTTGGGGCCAGTGCCAGCTTCGTTCTCGATGTTGGTGGCTTGGTCAGAGCGCGTGGTGATGGGGAGCATGGCGCCCCACCACGAGACGGACAGCGCAGGCACGATAATCGTACTGTTGGGGCTGCTCGTCCACCGCGCGTGACGCGCATCAACGATGCTCCACGTGCCACCATGATCGTCCACGCCAACGATGGGGCCCGAGTACGGGTACTCGAAGAGCTGCGCGCCAGAACCGCGGTTCAGCCAAACGTCGTAACCACCGGGAACCTCAAAGTCAAGCTGAGTGACGCTGGTGTTCTCTCCACCATTCGCGAATGAGGCACCAAACAACGCCAACGTGCCAGGACGCACTGGGTACGGGGTGGTCGGATAGAGTTGGCGCGGCAGATCAGGCGAAGCAGGGACCGGGTACTGCACAAGCAAAGTGGACTCGCCGAAACTACCGTTGAAGGCGTGCGCACGGACCACGTCGAAGGGATGAACGGGGTTGGACGGAGGATGCGCGAGGAGTACGATGTCGCTTCCGTTGGAAACGTCTTGTGTCGCAGTGAGGGTCACGCTCGCGCCGGCGGCGGACTCGGTGGCGCGCAATGACCAATTGGAGTTCGGTGAGTCCTCAAGCGTCCAGCCGCGCGGGAAATCGACTTGGAGACTCGTGTGCGCCGGAATACGAACGCCAGACGAGCCCACCGTGCCGTTCACGCGGATGCGGAAGAAGTCAGCGATGCCCTGGGCGTAGCTCGTAAGATTGGTTGCTCCTACGACCTTCGTGAAGTTCCATGCACTTGTGCCATTAGTCATGTTCCAGCCGATGTCTTGGATGCCGTCGCGGGGGTTGTTGCCCAGGATAGCAGTGGGTGACCACGCTTGGTAGTCCCGCGTGCTCGTGATGTCCGTCGTGTGAATGGTGGTGCGGACTGCGTCTCCCTTGAGGCGAACGAGTTCGCTGTAACGCGCGCTTGGCACGTCGATCTTCATTGGCGAGACGCCAGTGGCTGGCGCGGTGATCATGCTGGTTGGTTGGCCGAAGTCTGGCAGGATCACCAAGTCTGTCGTGCTGCCCATGAGTTCGTCGTCACCGTGCAGCGTGTACGGGCGGCCAAACACGTTATCGAGCACCATGGCCGAATCCATGCCAGGGCCGAGGTAGCGCATGATGCGTTCCTTCCAGAAGTCATGCTGGCCACTCGCGCCCTCGATGATGAGTTGCTCCAGCTGGTTGTGAGCGCCACACGAATCGCTTGGGAGACCGTCAGCCGTCCTGAGGAAGTCCTCCGCTTGGGGCTTGAGCTTGGCATTCACGATCGAGCTGATCGGGATGGACGATTCGCTCACGAAGCCCCCCACGTAAAGCATGGATTGGATCATAATCAGGCTGACTATGACCGCCTCCATTACATGCGTGCTCACGCGACTGCATGACGACCCATCATGCGAAACACTTCCGAAGATGGTACATGTCCGAATGCCCGATCACGTGTCTCGTGGTGCTATCTGTTCTGGTTTGTCGAACAAACGGGCACGAAACGAGGCACCACCAATGGTAGCTCGATCAGGGTTTCGATAGCATGAACCCGTCGGTCAGCGGCCATTGGCCGACAAGATAGCAGCCAAACCGCCTTCCCCATCGTTACCAGTCTGCCTATGGGTCAGGATGCCTGGGGCCTCCACAATGGTCCAAGTGCACATATTGCACCCGTGCGGCCAGACACCCGCTGAGGCGATGGCGTAGTTATCAACCTCAGGCCCCTCGTCCACCATCATACCGAGTGAGTCCCCCCTAGCCCACCCGTACACTCGGTAGGCGTAGCCGGGGGTCCAATCCGAATAGTCATCCACGCCGCCTCGGTCCCACAAGAGGCCCACGCTGCCCTTGAGGTCACCAGCGGGACCGCCTGCGCCCTCCGCGTATCCCCCCCCCCAGGTTAGGACCCTGTAAAAGTCGTTCCCGCCGTCATCGCGAGCAATGCCCAGCCCATTGGTTCCGCTGCCAAGGGCGCGGCCCATGGCGGCGTAGGTATCATTTCCCGCATAGTCCCTCAGGAGTCCGACGCCGTCGATTGCTCCACCTTGGCAAGCACCGCCGCAGGCATAGTAGTCGTTTCCCGCGTAGTCCAATATGATCCCGATGCCAAGCCAGCCCCCGCCTTGGGCTGGGAGTCCATTGCTGTACCTGTCGTTTCCGCCCATATCGACGCTGATCGCGATGGGAAGCAGGCCGGGGCTTGTGAGGGCGCCCTGGAGCAGCGTGGTCCCTCCCGCGTTGTTCCAATAGACGTCGTCTCCGCTTGGGTCGATCTGCACGATGCGGTTGATCCCCTCGACGTCGTTTCCGGGTGAGCCCAGCCGCAGCACGCCCGTGCCGGCTGCGCCTGGATCCGCAATCGGGATGGGTGGCCACGCGCCTGCTTGGACTGCTTGCTGGAGTTGGGGCATGACGATCGCTTCGAGCGTGTCATCCAGCGCTATGGCAGCGTTGATGAGGCCCTCCATATCGACTTCGCCGCTGAGGGCTTGCTCGCGCGCCGATGGCTCCGTGCCGTTGCGTTGGAGCGTGAGCGTCATGAGTTCTTGTTGCTCCGCAGGTGTGAGCTTGCTGAATGCCTCGTCACGCGCGCTCCACGCTTGGTCCACCGCCACGAGGAGGAGGAGCGTGGGAGCGGAGACGCGGGGATCCAGCTGGGCGAACGGCGCCAGATCGGTTGGCGATAGCGTTTGTCCCATGCGGGATGCGAGGTGTTGCATCAAGCCGGGCAGCGTCGCGCCAGGCGGCACGACGGTCTTGCTTGCTGGCGTGACGTGATAGCCTGCTTTGGTGGCGAGGACGCGCATGAGGTCAGCGTCACTCAAGTCCGAAGGCAACGCTGGCACGCCCACGGTTGGCGCGTGCCAGAGACTGCCCACAGTCGGAACGGATAGCAATAGGATGCACGCGACGGCCCAGAGCCTCATGCCTCACTCGCCTCGCTGCCGCAGTTCCCGGGAAGGCGCTTATAGGCATCGGGGCCGGGCGAAGCTGAGCTTTGTGGTGTGAACTGGACGAACCTCGAACGAGTTGCCAGCCCACGACGCACCGCAGGCAGCACCGCCCACGGCCATCATCATACTGACCTCGACGGCAAGAGCCGAATGGACTGACAGAGCTGCCTGCGAGAGCTTTCGTCGTGGTGGAGCCGCAGGATATCACCGCAGGCGTTCGCCGCGCCGTTGGTCCAGCTTCATGCGTGTGGAGTCAGTAAGGGGATGCCCCCGTGGGCATGACTCGCCTGCGGGTGCGCCCAGTCGGGTCGGTTTGCGAATCGTTAAGCGCGTGGCGGTTGGAGCCGGGATCGATGCGCGTGGGGTGGTTGGTTGGTGTCGTGCTCGTGCTCTCAGGGTGCGCTGGGACTGGCGAGCCGCCTTCGCCGTCCACGGATCCGACCTCGACGACGCCCCTCCATCCTTGGCCGACGGTGGATCAAGCCGTCGTCGATCACGAGAGGGGGTGGCGTCCCTTGGGCGAGCCGCGAGAAGTGACGTACTACCTCGCTCCAGACGGATCGCTCACGACGACGCTCCCGCCTGAGGGGAGTGTTCCGGCCGACGTGGACATCACCGATCTCGTGAACCCGGTCAAGTCCGTCACGTACCACACATGGACTGGGGACGCTTTGACCGAGGCGATCGCCATAGAGAGCGTGCGCGAGGCGACTGTCTACTACCGCGCGGACACGAACATGAAGAGTTCCGCTGGCATCGTGAGCGGCTCGTGGGATCTGGTTGGGTGGATCGGAGACGAACGACAGCTTCGCAAGAGCGATGGTGCCGTCGGCCCTGCGGAGCTAGAAGCTGAGAGCACTCATGTTGCTAACTTCTCGTTCTTCATGCCCCGAGGCGGAATGGTCCTGCCGGCAGGGTCTCGTCCGAGCTTCTACGTGTTCAGCAACTACTACCAGACCAAAGATCATCCGCTCCAGTTCCTTACGGGAGGCTCCACGCCCACGCATGTGCGTCTCCGAATTCAGCCCATCGAGATCCTTTACGCGCCCACGAACGCTACTCTGATCGATGAGACGGGATCGCTTGACGCACACCAACCCGGGACCGATGTGGGGAATGGTCCCGACACCTTGCGGTATCCCGTGCGCCTCGGTTGGGACATGGGAATGACGCGAATGATCGAGATTAGCGTGGCGCCAGCTGAGGGCCAGCTTGGGCATGTGGATCTTGATCTATTCTTGGAGGCGCCTGGAGTCGGTCACACGCTCTTGACGAAGGGGTATGTTGAGTACGGCTCAACACACCAAGCCTCCGAGCGCATCGACCGGTATCCTCCCAACGCGCTCTCGGATGGGACGTACACTCTCATCGTGGCGAACTGGCAGCCCACCCCCGTCAAGTTCCATCTCGAAGGCAGGGTGTATCACAAGGCGTGACTCACTGCTTGCCGAGTTGGAACGTCGCGATCCAGACGTTGTTCCCGAAGAACGGATCGTACGCGTATGACCAGCTTTGTGGTCCGCTCGTTGGGTCCAACCTGGTGTCGTCACTCCATTGGGAGCATGGCGCGTTGTTGAAGCCCACGTCCGAGTAGAGCTTGTAGAGGCCCGTACTTTCGCGGGCGATGTTGCCGAAGATCTCGACGTCACGTTGGCACGTCTGGTCTGCGGAACTTCGGATGTGGTAGTTCACGCTCGAGCCACGGCTCAGCACGATGTTCTCCCAGGTGAGGAACGCCTTGCTTGGCGACGTGCCGTCGCCGTGGAACAAGCCCAGCCTGATGACGCCATAGGCTGGATCCACGTGGAGCCTCTGGGTCGAGCACGAGGACGAGAGGTCCGCGTCGAGGCGCCAGATGGTCCCGCCGTTCGCGTCGAACTGCAAGTCCACGTGGTCCCCTTGGCTGCTGATGCGCGTGACCCCTGATAGCTTGGTGTCGATGCCTCCAAGCGTCGCAGTCACGATGCCTTCACCGGGGGCGAAGTCCGCATTGAGGATGAGGTTCGCTGCGTTCGTGACCGAGTCGCGCTTTGTCGTGGACGAGCATCCAGAGGCGCCGCTTGCGCCACCGCCGACCGTGGCGCCGTCGCGGAAGGTGACGGCCACGAGGTTCTCGAGCGTGACGTCCTTTGCTTCGTCCTTGAAGCTCACGGTGGCATGCACCTTCGAGGGAACGGCGTCGCTTTCCGTCTCCTTGTAGGAGAGCACGTCCTTGGGACCAAACGTGAAGCCGACCCGAGCGTCCGGAAGGTACTCGAGTCTAACGTTCTTCTCAAGGAGACTGATGCTTGCGCCAGGCAGGGACAAGACGCCACTGATGCACGTCTGCGTCTCGCCAACGACCGACGTGTCCGAAGAGACGAGTCTCGTGGCGCTTGCGTCGCACGAGCCATAGTCCGCAACGCCGTCTTGGAGCGTGACTTGGCGGAAGTCGAAGCCCGAGATGCTGGGCACGTCCTGGAGCCTCGCGCTTGCTCCAAGGATGGGAAGCCAGACGTTGTGCACTTTCACGCCATTCAAGTCAAGGAAGCCCCACACGTGCACGCCCGTCGCGCTCGACTCATAGGTGAAGTTGAGGTGCGCGTTGTTGGGGACCGCGTCGATGAGAAGATCGACGGGGGCGCCGCCGCTGGACCACGTGATGGCGAGGGGCGTGAGCGGCTCAGACGCCGTGTACGTGGCATCCACACTGCCCGGCCCGTCCTCCGGGGGCGTAAGGCGGACATCCAGTTCCATGTGTGATGGCGCAGCCAGGCTTGCTTGCGCGAAGTCGCGCTTGAACGATCCCACCTCCACGGCGTACTGCGTGGTCTTCGTGACGTCCGGCGTGATGGTCAGCGTGAACGACGGGAGACCGCGAGTGCTCGCATCATACGTCGCAGTGAAGCTCGTATCCCGGGTCGTGCCCTTGAAGAGACCTATGGTGATCCCGCTGATGCTGAACGTGACTTCGCGGGGGACCACGAAGGGGGCGGGCACGCCGTAACGTAGCGCGTTTCCGGCGACGACCACTGTGAAGGCGGCCACGTTGTTGCGCGCGTCATCGACGATGAGGAATGCCGTGTGGGCGTTCCGGTCGTAGTCGATGCGCACCGAGTTGGTTCCGATTTCGTCGCCAAAGAAGTTCACTACGCCGTGCCCCGTGAGCGCGGAGGGGGCGAGTTGGTAGCACGCTTCGTAAGGAGATGAGCGGCCGGCGATCTCGGCGATGAAGCCGTACTGGTTCTCGCCGCAGTGGTAAGCAGAGTGGTCCTGGGGTGGTGTACTCCCATCGGCGGACTCGGGGGCCGCGCTTGGTGCTGCGCCCGCGGGGAAGGTTTCTCCCAGGGGGGCGTAGCTTATGATGCCTTGGCCCACGCAGTCTCCCTGGCCGTGCACTTTGAAGCCGCCTCCGGTGGCGGGGTCGCAGGGCGTGAGTTGTTGGAGGATGATGCCACGCAGGAGGGCGTTTTCTGGTGAGAGCGTGTTGAAGGCGCCATTCACGCCAGCGTCGTAGGCTTGCAGTCCAGAGCGGCCAGCGCTTGAGGCGGCGCCCAGTCCCGCGTCCACGCCATCGAAGTACGCGCCCAGCGCGTCGCGACCAGCGGCATCCGCGAGGGCGAAGCCCTCGTCCACCGTGCCGAAGTAGGCTTGCGCGGCGGCTTGGCCACTCGCCGAGGCGACTTCGCCCGTCGTGTTGACGGCTCCGAAGTACCCAAGCAGGGCGAATCGTGCCGCATCGCTCGTGAGGTTGGTGGAGTCCGTCACTACTTGCTGGTACGAGGTGATGGCGTTTCGTCCGGCAGCGCTTGCTGCGTTGAGCGATGCGTTCGTGGTGTGGTTGTACGTGACGAATGCTGCCCTACCAGCGTCCGCCCCGGTGGTCGTGGCGTTGGTCGATGCGTTCATCGAGTCGCGAATCGTGTGGGCGGTGATCACGCTTGCCGCGTCGAGCCCGTTGGTCGTGACGTTCTGTCCCGCGTGGATCGTTTCCGCGGCGAGGGGTCCAGCCAGGCCAAGCTTGCTGGTCAAGTCATCGTAGGTGCCAGCGGAGTAGTTCGAGAATCCTTCGGTCAGGTCGAGCGCGTTTTGTCCCGTCTTGTCGGTGAGGTCGGCCACGGTTCTTCCGGCGCCGCCGCCAACGTCGCCGGCGGCATTGATGGATGAGTCGTATGTCGTCATCGTGGTTGAGGCGATGTTCGTCGTGAGGTTCGCGGAATCGTGGGCGACTTGGTTGTACGAGGTCAACGTGTTCCGGCCTGCTGCGCCAACGGCGTTGAGTGCGAGGTTCGTGGTGTCGGAGTAGGCTCGGAGGGCGGACTTCGTGAGGTTGCTTGTCGTGCTGATCGAATCATCCACTGCGCGATTGACGGCTGGGATCGTCTCGCTGCCGGCTTGACTCACCGCGTCCATTGTGGCCGCGGTTTCCTTGTTCGCGAAGATGATCGCGTCCCGGTCGGGAGTCGCCATTGCCGCCCCAGTGAAGAGAGTGGGCATCAGGACGGCGAGCGTGAGGAGCATGGCGGGCAGGCTGGGGCGGAGCATGGGGGATCACCAAACGAGGGGGGAGATTGGAGTGTGAGGTTGGGGAGAGGGGTCGGAAGGCCCGACCCAGAGAGTGTGCGCGCTGGGTCGGGACTACACTGTGCGGGTGGCGCAAGAGGGGTTGCCGTAGAGAATGTAGCAGGCGTCTTTGCCGCCTTGGGTGGCCGCGCACCTAGCGAGGCCGTTGAGGCCGTCGCACTCGCCGGCGATGGTGAGGTCGCTCGTGACGGGGTCCGTGGCAGCGGGCGTTGTCGCCGCGAGCGCGGAGGGCGAGGTGGCGATCAGGAGGCTGGCGGCGATCAGGATCATGGCGGTCTTCATTTGCAAACACCTTTCATCGCAGCCGCATGTGGGCCGCAATGCGAGTGTTCCTCGCCTTAGATATCAAGACCATCCCGCATTCCTAGACACGAGCCCCGCTGGCTATCAAACGTTCAAGATGTCATTAAGACGTGACGCCACGATGGTGCCGGGTATGGGGCGTTGGCCACGTGCGGCGGCAACGAGGCGGCATCGGCGTCGTTTCCGGGCTCGCAGGCGTGGCTGCGCGCGATGTTGATGAGATCTAGCCGACGGTCGCGGTGTTCGTCACGATCTCTGCCTTCACATGGAAGCCGACGGCGGCCTCATGATCTGATTTGGAGACCGACGTCCTCGCTGGTGCCCGAACTATAGGCGCCGGTGTGCCCGATGAGAAAGCCGTCGGTGTCATGGAACGCGTAGCTCGCGCCACGACCCTCATGGCTTCGTTGGCCTTGCGTCGCCAGTCACAACAGGACGCGTAGCGCCTGGGGCACGACATCGACGTCCACTGGCGTCGAGCCGTAGATCTCCCCGTCGCCAAGTAGCGGCGATGGCTCCCTCGGCTCGATGCGGACGTGCTTCGCGCGCCCCAGCAGGACGCGCTCGTGCCCCACGTGCGCGCCGCTGAAGATCTTGGGGAACAGCCGCAACAAGCCCACGCGACCCACCGCCCGCAGCGCCACGACCTCAAGCACGCCATCGTCGGGCAGCGCCATGGGCGCGACCTCCATGGCGCCGCCCATGTGCCTGGTGTTGCACACGGCGACCAGGACAAGGGGCTCCTCCACGACGCGGTCATCCATCACGAGGCGCGTCATGGGAGCGCGCAGGTGCGCAAGCTCCGGAAAGACCGCGAGCGTGTATCCCTTCGCGCCGAAGCGCTTGAAACGCCGATTCGCGAGGTCCGCGCACTTCGCCATGAAGCCAATGCCGAACACACCGATGAAGAAGCGCTCGCCCTGCGCCCAGCGCACCCG
>JBAZZN010000067.1:0-10918 GCA_041658815.1 Thermoplasmatota archaeon | reverse complement strand
CCTCTCTTCTTCTTGAGCGGCGCGCTCTATCCAGTGGACAACTTGCCCGCGTGGCTCACCGTGCTCGTGCGCGCGAACCCGGCGACGTACGCCGTCGATGGGCTCCGCGGCGCGCTCCTCGGACCGCACGTGTTCGCGTACACCACGGACGTCGCTGTGCTCGTCGCGTTCGGCCTCGTGTTCCTCGCGGCGGGAACGTGGGGCTTCAAGCGGATGACTTAGGAACGCCGTTCACACGCAGCTTTGCCGGATGAGCGCGCCGCACGCTGGCAGCGGCACGTCCGGGTGCTCCCCCGCGAGGACCGGCAACAAGAGCTTGCTTGGGTGCGCCGCGTCGTGATACACGAGGTTCACGGCGGGGACAGGCAGACCGACGAAGCCCCACAACTCGGGCATCACGGTGGGAGCTTCGATATCGACGCGGATCTTGGAGTCCTTGCGGAACGCGTGCCCCATTGGGAAGATCTCGACGCTCATCTGCGTCGCTTCACCCGGGGTGAGCGGGTCGAGCGATTGGTGGCTCTGGTACGGGCGGTACGTGCTGCTCTTCGCGCCGTCGAGGCCGCGGTGCGACGCGCGCAGCCACCCGTGCTGGACCACGACGTCCTTCCCGTCGGGACGCACCTCGCTGATGGTGACCTGGAAGTCCGTGTCGGCAGCGGTGCTCGCAGCCCAGAACGTGAAGTTGCCGTTCCCGAGCACGACGACGTCATCGGAGAGCGCGTCGGTCGTGTAAGTGAGTCGTGTGGGCGCTGGCGTGTTGCGCGTTTGGTCGGTGACGCCCTGCATCTGCGCGTTGCTGAAGCCGTAGCCAGCGCCGTTCGACGTCGTGCCCGCGGGGTACGCGTATGCGTCAGGAAGCTGCGAGCCCGTGGGCGCTTCCGCCGACAGCTTGCCGCCCGCGTCCAAGAAGAGCGTGTGCGGCACCACGTCCGTGACGGGCCACGCGGAGTAGTTGCGCGTCCACGCGGGGGAGCGCGTGCCGTTCGCGCCAGCGTCCCACCAGATGGTGACGCGCGGCTCGTTCTCGAAGCCGTTCTGCTCGCCCTTCAAGAAGTGGTCGAAGAAGCGTTCGAGGCGCGCGAGCGATTGGGGCGTGCGGTACATGCCATGGTCGCCGTTCGATAGCGTGAGCCAGTAGTCCGTGTGGAGGTTCTCGACAACGTTCACGCCGCGCACGCCGACCTGCTCGTCCTGCCAGCTCTGGAAGAGGTAGAGCGGGACTTGGATCTTGTCCGCGATGTAGAGCGGAGAGCGCTCCTGCATGAGTGCATCATCGAACTGGTGCTGAGGCGCCTGGATGAAGGGGTTCCATTGCGCGTTCGCCGCAGTGTGCATGGCGACGTTCTGCGCGCAGACGGGGTCCTTCTGGGATTGCGAGAAGGCGGCCGCGTAGCCGGGCTCGGGTTGCGCGACGAAGCTCCACAGGCCCGCGAAGGCGTAGTTGAAGATGCCGCCGGGATACACGACGTCACGGTAGATATCACCATAGACGTGCCCGGGCGCGGCCGCCACGAGGTGCGGCGGCTGCGTGGCGGCCGTGAAGAGCTGCGTGATGCCGGGGTAGCTCTTGCCGATCATGCCGACCTTGCCGTTGCTCCATTGTTCTGCGGCGGCCCACTCGATGACGTCGTAGCCGTCGAGGCCCTGCACGGGCTCGAAGAAGTTGAACGTCCCGCCCGAGCAGCCGGTGCCGCGGACGTTCACGCCCAGCATCGCGTAGCCCTTGGGCACGTACTCGGAGACGTACTTCGCATCAACGTTCGAGCCAGCATCATAACCGTCGTACGTCAAGAGGAGCGGGTACTTGCCCGACCCGTCGCCCGGGAGCACGAGGTCGTAAGCGAGGAGCGTGCCGTCGCGCACTTCCACGTAGCCCGACTTCACGGTCTGCGACGGGGCAGCGGGTGCGCCGCCAGCTTGCGTGACCGCACCAAAACAGCCAGTCGTGAGGATGGCGACAAGGAAGAGCGCGTGTGTTCTGCTGTGCACTGGGGAGCCTCCCGGCGGATCCCCATACGGCGGAGCAGCCATCAACCTATGTGGATCTGGCCACCGAGTACGCCTGCTGCACGAACTGCTGCACATGTGCGTCCAGGTCGCCCGCATCATCCACGCGGAAGTAATGGTGCTCGCCACGCTTCAGCAAGCGGCCCATAGGGTCATCTAGACGGATGTCGGCGGGGAAGCTCGCAAGCAACCGCGTGCGCACGGACTCGACGACGAGGAACGCGCGCCCGCGACGCAGATACGTGACGTCGCGGGCGTTCACGCGCTCGACCACGTCTGGCCCCAGTGAGATCGCGAGGGCGCGAAGCGCCAGAAGTCCAGCACGTGGCCCCGCTCGCAGCCGCTCCACGAACTCGGCCAGTCCTGGCGTCGCTTGGTCATGGTCGATCCTGCCGCGGAATGGATTCAAGGGAACAGTGTGCTTCTCGCGCGCGCGGACCCAACCCACTTCTGGTACGAGGGAGCAAGAGTCACGATCGTGGGATGCGCGAATGTGCTGGAATGGCCTGGGCGTACTGGCAACGCCAAGACGCCAAGAAACCAGGACACCAAGCGTGAAGCTTGGGGTCTTCCCGTCTTGGAGTCTTGGCGTGAGCCGCCGTGCCTGACCCTGTGGTCTCGCACTTTCGGAGGCGTGAAACGCCTTGCGTGCCATCCTCGTGAGCGTGGAGGCTCGCTTGAAGCTGGAGCGTTTGGCGCTCACGGGCATCGGCGTCGGCGTGCTCCTCCGGCTCGCGTCGCCCTTCATCATGGACCTTGGCTACGACGCCAACGCCTACGTCGCCACGGGGTACGGATGGATGCGAACGCATCACCTGCTCCTGCCCTACGGCGACGTGCTCACGTTCTGGCCAAGCGGCCCAGGGTACAGCCACCACTTCCCGCCAGGCTACCCGTTCTACTTGGGCCTCGTCTTCGCGACGTTGGGCTACGGTCTCGCGCAAGCGAAGCTCGCCGCGGTCGCGATATCACTCCTCGCGCTGGTGGTCACCTGGTGGGCGACTCGCGACCTCTACGGGCGCGAGGCAGCCGCGCTGACGACCGCGGTCGTCGCGGTCACGCCATGGCTCTTTTGGCTTACGGGCATGGGCTTCAGCGAGAACCTCGCGCTCATCCTGTTCACGCTCACCATGTGGGCCATCGTCCGGTCCTTGGAGAACGAGCGCTTCATCCTGCTCGCGGGCCTCTTCGCGGGGCTCGCTTACCTCACGAGGAGCAGCATGGGCGCGTTCTTCCTCATCGCAGGAGGGGGCGGCGCGTTGTGGCGGCTCTATCACCGTGGGTGGCGCGCGTTCAGGAGCCCCTGGTACGGGGCTGCCGTCGTCCTCTTCGGCGCGATCCTCGGCGCGTGGGCGTGGCGCAACCTCGCGCTGTTCGGCTGGCCCAACTGGGAGACCTCGACGGGCTCGCGGGGCATCCCCGAGTGGATCTGGGATCACAAGCTCCAGTTCGCGCTCTCCACGTTCGCGCGCGTCCCGATGATGCTCGCAGTACTCCTGCCATTGCCGCTCTTCCTCCGCCCAGAAGCAAGAGCCGCCGTGCGCCGGCTGCGTGAGGAGCACGCGAGTGCGCTCTGGTTGAGCGTGTTCCTCGTGTGGTTCCTTGCGGTCCTCTTCAGCGCGGCGTACCTCTCCATGGGCGCTTGGGAGGACGCGTTGCGTCTCGACAACTTCCGCTACGTGGTCATCGCCATCGTGCCGCTGACGTGGCTCCTCGCGCGGGATAGCGACTGTGGCGACCCCAGGACGCGCCGCCGGTGGCTCGCGCTGGGCATCGTTCTCCTCGTGGGATGTGCCACCGTCGCTATCTATCCCGCGCACGACTTGTCCAGCGAGGCCGCGCGAGCGCTCGACCCCGCCTTGCAGAAGGGCGACGTCATACTCGTCGATGGCACGGGCAAGTACGCCTTCTTCGCGTACCTCACGCACCCCGAGGACGTCAGCGTGCACCTCGCGGGGTACGTGCCGCAAGACGAGCCAGCGCCGCCCTTCGTCATCCAACGATGGCAAGGCGCGCGCGATGGCTACGTGCTCCTTGGCGAGAAGCTGGAGCGTCACCCTTGGTTCGCGCCGGATGACTACGTGGTCATCTATGGGCGCGCGGACGTCGTGGCGGCGCGGGGCATCGTGCTGGAGCCGATGCGGGCTGGGTGGTGAGGACGGCACCGACCCAATTGCCAAGTCTGATGGGCGCGCGACTCGTCTCGGTGCCATGCACCTTCGCCTCGCCATCCTGCTTGTCGCGACGCCGGTCCTTCTGGCGGGCTGCCTCAACGCGCCGAAGGCACAAGTGGAGCCCGACCGCCAATTGGAGTTCGACCGCCAATTCGCGGTGCTGCATCCCGCCGCACTCCGCGCTGCTGCGGATCGTGCGGAGAACGTGACGATCCCGTTCGGTGGCGTCCCATACGTCGTGCATCTCGAGCATTCCACCATCTATGCTCCAGGCTGCCTGAGCATGACAGACAACGGTTCGTACGAGCCGTGCCACGACGACGGTCGATTCTTCAAGGGTTTCCTCGTGGGGCACGAGAACGCGACGGTCTCCCTCGTCCTCAACACGACCACGGTCGAGGGGTTCTCATACCTGCCAGACTCACCATGGTCGAGCACCGTCCAGGCGTGCGGCCCGTTGGTTGACGACGGCAGTCGTGTGCACGTCTTCTACAACAACACGTGGCGCGGCGGCGACCCATGTTCGGGGTATCAAGCCTTTTCGAACAAATACACCGACTTGTAGCTGGGCGCGTGCTTGACCTTCGTTCCGGGCGGGAGGTCGCGGTCGCTCGCGATGTCCATGACCATGCCGGCGACGAGCGTCCCATCGTCCAGCTTCACGACGACGAACGCGAAGGGGATGTCGTTCAGGAACTCTTCGGGCGCGATGAGCTTCTGGACGGTGAACGCTTCGATGTGTCCAGTGCTGGGAAGCTGGACGGTCTTGATCTCGCGCGACTTGTCGAGCGGGCAGATGTACATGGGCGTGACGCTCTTGTGGCCGCACTTCACGCAGGCCCACGCGAGGAGCTTGCCATCCTTGGCGGCGTCCTTCTGCTCCTTTTGAGTCATGAACGGTTGTGCTGTCGCGGCCATCAGTTCTCCCCCTGCAGGATCGTGATAGCGACGCTACCGCCAGTCGAGCCGACGTTGTGCGCGAGACCCGTCTTCGCGCCGCGCAGCTGCCGCTCGCCGCCGACCTTGCCCGTGATCTGCTGGTGCATCTCATAGACTTGGCCGATGCCCGTTGCGCCCACGGGGTGCCCCTTGGCCTTGAGGCCGCCACTCGCGTTCACGGGCACGTCGCCCGAGCGAAGCGTCTGGCCGTCGCGCACCATCGCGGCGGCCTTGCCTGGCGCGGCGATGCCGAGGTCCTCCATCGCGACGAGTTCCGCGATGGTGAAGCAATCGTGCACCTCGAAGAAATCGACGTCGTGGATGTCCATCCTCGCTTGAGTGAGCGCTTGCTTCGTCGCGAGCTTGGCGCCGTGGATGCTCGTGAGGTCCGTGCGGTCGAGCAGCGCGGCCAGCGAGCCAGCGCGGCCGATGCCGGCCACGCGCACGAGTGGCGCGCCGAGGCGCTGCGCGATCTCCTTCGTCGTCACGATGGCCGCGGCCGCGCCATCCGAGAAGGGGCAAGCGTCGAACATCTTGAGGGGCGTCGAGACCATCGTGCTCTTGAGCACGTCCTCGACGGTGATCTTCTTCTTGAGGTGCGCCTTGGGGTTCAGGAACGCGTTGTCGTGGTTCTTGACGGCCACGCGCGCGAGGTCCTCCTCGGTCGTGCCGTACTTCTTCATGTGCGCGCGGGCGATGGTCGCGTAGAGGCCAGGGAAGGAAGCGCCGCAGTTGCCCTCGTACGTGTAGTCGGAAGCGTAGGCGAAGTAGCCAGTCGCCGTGATGCTGTCGATGCCGCTGACCTTCTCGACGCCAACGGCGAGGTACGCGTCCGCGAAGCCGCCCGCGACGTTCACATACGCCTCGCGGAACGCGGAACCGCCGGACGCGCAGGCGGCCTCGATGCTGCTCGCGGGCTTGTCAGGGATGCCCAGGCTCGTCATGACGAGGGGGCCGAGGTGCCCTTGGCGCTCGGTCATGCCAAGCGCGTTCGCCACGAAGGCTCCCTCGATGAGGTCGGGGTCGATGCCCGAAGAATCAATGGCGCCCAGCGCCGCTTCGCACGCTGCCTCGCGGAGCGTCTTGTCGAGCTTACCATAGTTCGTTGCGCCGACACCGACGACGTATGCGTCGCGGACCATGCTAGGGACCGGGGCGGTCTCGTCAAGAAGGTTTGGGCTTCGGGACTCCTTGGCAAAGTGAGCAAGACGCGGCGTCGCGCGCGGCCGCGTGTGGGGTCGCGTGTGTGCGCGCGTGCGTGCGCGTCCACCGCGCTGTATTACGATTGTAATACAATCAATGCGGGACCTTCAGCCCACGGGGGACTTTCGGGATCGTCATGCTTTCTCGCGACAACGCTTATCCCCCCGTCGCATGGTGGCATGGTCGGAGGCTCAGCATGCGCTTCATCGTCCTCGCGCTCGTCGCATCCCTTGTTGTTCCCACGGCGGCCGTCGCCATCACGCTCCAACACTCCCAGGTCACGCTCCCCCTCGGCGCGCAAACGGTGGACGTCACCATCAAGCGCGACGCGTATGGCGTGCCGCACATCTACGCGAACGATGCTTTCAGCCTCTTCTATGGGAACGGCTACGCGATGGCGCAGGACCGCCTCTTCCAGATAGATGTCCTCCGGCACGTGGGCCGTGGTCAGGCCGCCGAGGTGCTCGGTCCCAGCCAACTTGGTCTTGACGTCGCCGCTCGGCGCGACCTCTACACGGAGGCCGAGCGCTCGCAGCAATGGCAGGGCCTTCCTGGCGAGTACCAGACGGCTTTCCTGGGCTTCGCTGCCGGCGTGAACGCTTACATCAATGAGACGCACACGGACCCCACGAAGCTGAGCGCCGAGTTCTACGCGATCGCGCACCCGCCAGAGCAGTGGATCCCCGAGGACTCCGTCGCCATCGCGGACTACCTTCTCTCCATCTTCGGCGTGGGCGCCGGCGACGCTGAGCTATCGAACGCTCAGCTCCTCGCGCAGTTGCGTAGCACGCTGCCCGCGAGCGAGGTCGAGGGTGCGTTCCATGACCTCGTCTGGATGTATGACGACTCATCCTACAGCACCATCCCCGCGAACGAGGGTCACTACGCTTCGACCGAGCAGCCCCTCGCGTTCAGCGAGATCCCACCCCTCCAGTGGGAAGTGGCCTCCGCGGCCGCGGACGCCACGCCATTCGGCGGCCCGCAATGCTATCTCGGGACGGACGCGCAGTCCTCGCCTGACGTGTGCGCCGCGAGCTTCGACAACCTCGCGCAGAGCACCGTCACCGCGGGCATGCCACTCAAGTGGGGAAGCAACGCGGCGCTCATCGCGCCAGTGCACAGCCGCAGCGGCGGCGCGCTCCTCTTGGGTGGCCCCCAGATGGCGTACTACAATCCCATGATCCCCTACGAGCTCGCTCTCCACGGCGCTGGCTACGAAGCGTTGGGCATGGGCGTCGCCGGGGCGCCCGGCGTAATCATCGGGCGCGCGGAGCACTACTCGTGGACCGTGACGAGCGGCGATGGCGACCAGGTGGACGTTGTGGGCGAGCGCCTCGTGAGCGGCAACTCGCGCCAGTACTACAACGGCACGACGGGAGCCATCACGGACATGGATTGCCGGACAGAACTGCACTACGGCGTGCCCACCGCGATCGACCAAGCGCCTCCCGTGATCGCGACGCAAGAGGTCTGCCGCACGGCCGAGGGCCCCGTCTTCGCCATGAACGAAGCTGCCGGCTGGGCGTTCGTGCGCCAAGGGACCGCGCGTGGCGACGAGCTCAACAGCGGCCTCATGTGGCTCACGCTGGGCCGAGAAAGCACCCTCCAAGGCTTCCAGGACCACATGGAGCACTTCCGCTTCACGTTCAACTTCAACTACGCGGACGATGACGGCAACATCGCTTACTTCCACTGGGGCGGCAACCCCGTCCGTGCAAGCGGCTACGACTCGCGCTTGCCCCGCGCCGCTGGCGCTTGGGACTGGTCGGGAGTCCGCACGGGCTCGCAGTTGCCCCACATCGTGAATCCCTCGCAGGGATTCACGGTCAACTGGAACAACTTGCCCGAGCAGGGCTTCAGCGCGGGCGCCACTCGCGAGCTTTGGGGCAGCGTGCACCGTGCCGAGCTGTACGACCTCGCCATCCGCGACGCCATCGCCGCCTCGGGCGACCACAAGCTCGGCGTGACCGAGCTGCTGGCGATCCACGAGCGCATCTCCACGCAGAACCCCTTCGCTTACAAGATCGGTCCCTTCGTGATCGCGGCAAGCGAGAACGACGCTGACCCGCAAGTGCAAGCCGCCGTCGCAGCGCTTCGCGACTGGCGCGACTGTGGCTATTGCTGGACGGACGACGGCGCGGGCCCCAAGGAAACGCGCAAGGCCGGAGAGGACACGTCGAAGTACCTGTACCCGGGCATGGCCATCTACGAGCAGTGGCGTTCTGACGTGCAGGACACGCTCATGAAGGACGAGCTGGGCAGCTTCGTGAATGAGCTGAACTGGGACCCGGCCACGAGCAGCGACCCGCATGCTGCGGACGCGGGCAGGAACGACAACAAGGAAGTCCCGCTCCTCAACTCGTATCTCGGCCGCAACGCGCACGACTGGTGCGACGACGTCGCGACGCCTGCCATAGAAACGTGCAACGGCATCACGCTGGCAGCGCTCAAGCAGGCGCTGGGCGAGCTGACGACGCAATACGGCACGAGCGACGTCACGCAGTGGCACGAGCCCATTCACCACATCAAGTTCGTCGGCCTCTCTGGCGGTCCAGCTTGGCTCATCCCCATGGTGAACCGGCCCAGCTTCGTCCACCTATACGACTGGGGCACGCTCTACGCGGGCAGCAACCTCCCGCCCGGGACGAACCAGCACTGGAACCCCGCCGCGTTCATCCGCTTCGAAGCCGACGGCACGCTGCCTGACGCGCACAAGGCGGACCAGCTCGACCTCTACGTTAACTTCCAGTACAAGCCCGCGCAGATGACGCCGATGGGCGTGGAGAGCGAAACGCACCTCACCGTGTAAAGGACAAAGGGCAAAGGAAGAGGGGCAAAGGAGCGACGCGGCGCTCTCTTTCAAGTCCATCCGAAGGCAGTGGAGGTGGTGAGGCGCACGTTCTGGTACGCGAAGGCGCGAAGACCGCGAAGGGCAGGACCCAGTTCCTTCGCGCGCTTCGCGGCTTCGCGTACAAGAAATCACTCGCGGCCGTCATGACGTGGTCAGGGACGACGCCCGGGTCCAGCGAATTCATTCACCCCTTCACTACAATGCGACTGGCCAAGCGTTCCAGCGAGGGGAATGGGCTTTCCCCCGGAGCGTGCGGCCGTCAACATAGTGTTCACGATCTCTGTTCGCGCTGATCGCTCTTCTACGAGTTGACTTCGCGGCGCGATTCCCCTGCGCCGCGTTGCCGCGCGGCCCAGAACCAGCCGCCCGCACGCTCTCGCCGAGTCACGATGCCATTCTGCTCCAAGGCGAGCAGGCGGATGGCGGCGTCGTCCTCCAGCCAGTCATAGCATCGCTTCCTTGAACGCGGAGACGTCCACGCCGACCGAACGCGCGATCTCCTCCTGGAAGGGCGACGGCCTTGGCCGCGATGCCCGCGCGGTGCGTCGTCCCCGAGTGCACCTTCAGCACGAGGTCCGCGTCTAGCGGCATCCCGCTCTGGCGCTTGGCCGCGTGGAACATGCGCACGATATCATCACGCGGGAAGTCGCGCGGCACGGGCGTCATGGCCCAGCACCACACGCTCCAGGGGTCAGTGTAGTGCGTGACGAGCACCGGCGGTCGTTCAGCCACTCGCATCAGCTCCCCTTTCGGGCGCGTTCGACCGCATCGACGAGGCTGCGGATCCCATCCACGATCCCGAGTCGGATCCCGAGGCTCAACAGTCTTGCTTGGTCGAGGGCCGGCCCTTGCCTTGCGATGATCGAGCGTGCATCTTGGAGGTCGAGCGGGGTCCCGAACTTCACTTTGAACGCGACTGCCTCTTCAGGGGGGACGACGCGAAGCCTTCCAGTCGGCAGCTCGACATCGATCCCTGATGCAACCTCCTCGTGCTCCATCGCCGTCTTGGCGAACTTGGCATCCACGTGGTAACCCGTCTCATCATCGAAGATGGTGACATGGCCCCCCTCGCGAAGGCCGTCAAGGATGTCACGCGTATCGGTCGTCAACGATTCTTCCTTGAGCGCGATCACCCATCCCTCGATCTGGGTCTGGTCGATGGAGACGAGGGCATCCACGTCGCGCGTTGCCCGAGGCTCTCCCCATGCAGCGACCGCGAACCCACCTATGATCACGGATCGAACGTTGGCCCGCTCGCAGGCACGCGTGAATGCGACTGCCGTCCGCTCAATTCCTGGCATGGTCGGCGGCCTCCGCGAGGCGGCGCGCGAAATCAGTGAGATCGCAAGCCATGAGGATGGAGCGGCTTGGAGGCATTAGGCGGATGGCCTCGGCCAGACGCACTCTGCGCGCGAGCCTCTCGATCTCATCCACGCTACCCCATGACACCGCGTACTGCATAAGCCATGCGGGGAAGTGGTCCGAATCATAGAAGTGGAGCCTCCGCGCTCGCACCGCTCATGCCCACGAAGAAGCTCGCGTCCAAGAAGGAGCCTGAAGAGCATTTCGAGACGCGCGCCATCCACGCGGGGCAAGCGCCTGACCCGAGCACTGCCGCCGTAGTGACGCCGATCAGCCTCGCGACGACGTACGCGCAGGACGGGCTGGGCGGGCACAAGGGCTTCGAGTACTCACGCACTGGCAACCCCACGAGGAAGGCGCTCGAAGAATGCATGGCGTC
>JBAZZN010000066.1:0-11069 GCA_041658815.1 Thermoplasmatota archaeon | reverse complement strand
AAGCGAACCCTCCTTCGGCGGTGAACGCCCTGTTGCGCGCGCCGCCGCCTGCGATCTTGCGGATGATCTCCTCGTTGCGCTGGTCGCTGGCGTTTAGCTCGATCACACCCCAGCCCATGTCGCGCGCGAGCGCGTGCGCGGCGCTCGTCTTGCCCACGCCCGGCTCTCCAGCGAGCACGAGCGCGCGCTCCGGTGGCATGCCGTGCACCCACGCGTCCGCCCACGCTTTCATTTCCTTGACGGCTGGGCCGTTCCCGACGAGCTCCGCCAGCGAGCGGGGACGGTGCTTCTCCGTCCAGTCCGAGAGCATCGCGGGCGAGGCCACGACCAGCGGACGGGCCCCTTGCGCCTAAAGGTTATGACCGCCGGTCGAGCACGCGGATGCGCTGATGCACGAACGCGAACACGATGATCGCGAACGCCACGGCCACGAGCGTGCCCGCTTCCACGCTGGCGATGTAGTTGTACGTCGCGTGTACTAAGATCGCCGTCGCGAGCGAGACTGGCAGTAACACGAGGCCCAGCCCCTTGCGCCACGTGCCCCTCGCGAAGCGGAAGCGCCACAAGCCGTAGCCCGTGATGGCCGTCGCGGACGCGTGCAGCGCGACGGTGGCGATGCCACGGTAAACGCCCAGCACGAGCGCCACGTCCGGTCCAGAGAACAGGAACGCGCTGATCACGTAGAGCAGGTTCTCGGTCGCCGCGAAGCCAAGGCCGACCGCGCCACCGTACACGTACCCGTTCTCGGGCTCGGGGGCGTCGTCACGGAAGAAGAGGAGTCCAAGCGCCTTGCTCGTTTCCTCGATGAAGGGCGCGATGATCACTGGCAAGACGGGGAACGCCGCCGCGCCGATGATGACGACCTGGTTCCAGCCGCCGAGCTCTTGGCTGATGACGTAGCGCTCGGCGAAACCAGACACGAGGACCGCGATGCCAGCACCGTACAGGAACGCCGCCATCACACGCGACCACGGCTCGGGCCGCGAGCGCTCAGCGTTTCGCAGCCAGAGCACGCCGAGAAGCGGCGGAGAGAACGTGAAGAGGACGAGAAGGAGGGCTGCTTCGAGCGGGGTGGCCACGCGCGAGTCCGCCTACGCGACTGGCGGCGTGGGACGCATTAGACTCACGAGCATGCCGACGAGGCCAAACCCGATGAGCGTGACGCCCACGGCATACACGCCGACGTCAGTCCAGTTGTTGTACGTCGTGCCCATGTACAACCAGAAGGCCGCACCCAGGAGCAGGAGGACGAGGCTGAGGATGGTCCAGCCGTTGAACTTCATCGGGAGCGGCGACCCCTTAGGACCCATAAGAACTCTGCGACAAAGGTGGGTCCGAGGGGTTTACCCCCCGGCGCCGCGTGCGGAGCACCGTGGGATCGCGCGCGGTGCTGACGCTGGCCATCGTGCTCGCGGTGTACGCGCTCCTCGCGATCCCAATGCTCACCGCGCGCTTCGCCCGCACGGGCCACCCAATCATGGCGCGGGTGTTCTCGAGGCCGGGGCTCGCATTGCTGGGCGGCCTACTGGTGCTTGCGTTGGGCCTGGTTGGGCCGCGCGCAGCGTGGGATGGCATCGATTGGCGCACGCTCGCGCTCCTCGCTGGCATGATGCTCCTCGTCTCGGCCCTGGAACGCGCGAACGTGTTCGAGGTCATCGCGAGCCGCCTCGTGCGGCGCCTCGCGACGCCAGCGCGGCTCCTCGCTGGCAGCATGGTCGTCGTCGCGGTGCTATCGGCGCTCGTGCTCAACGACGCGGTCGTGCTGCTCTTCACGCCCGTTCTTGTGCAGGCCGCGCGCAGCATGGGCCTCTCGCCATTCCCCTATGGAGTAGCGCGTTGGGCGCCGGCGCCCTCGCGATGGCGATGTCGCCCCTCGCGCGCGAGTCACCGCTGCGCGTCGCGCGCGGCGTGGATCCGGGCATCCTAATCTTCTTCATGGGTCTCTTCACGCTGCTTACCGCTGTGAGACAAACGGGCGCAACGCAGTTCATGGCGGACCAGATCGCTCGCGCTGGCAGCGGTGGTTTCGTCATCGCGACCGCGGTGCTCTCGAACGTCGTCTCGAACGTGCCGGCTGTCATGCTCCTGCTGCCAGGAGTCACGACGCAAGCGCAAGCCATGTTGCTCGCGGTCACGAGCACGCTGGCGGGGAACCTCACGTTCTTTGGAAGCGCCGCGACGGTCATCGTGGCGGAGACGGCACGCTCGCGCGGTGCGGAGTTCGACGCTGGCAAGTTCACGCTCATCGGGCTGCCACTGGGAGCCATCACGCTCGTGGTAGCCTGGTTGTGGCTTGGATGACGACCATTTCACCAGAAGGACAACGCCCGCAGGAACGCGAGCCCCTCGTCGAACTTGCGTCCACCCTCGTGATGCCCGTCCTTGATCTCTGGCACGACGACCGCGTCTGGTGAGACGCCGGAGAGCACGCTGCGCACGAGGTCCGCGCCGTAGTCTGAATCAGAGAACGGCGTGCCCTCACCCGCGCATCCGACTCCGCCGCGGCTGCCGTTCGCATGGACATGCACGATGCGTGCTCCCAGCTCGCGCACAAAGGCGTGGACGACGGCCTCGCTTCCCCGCGGAACGGCGAGGTAGGCGTGACTGATATCAAGCACGTAGCCGTCCACGAGGTCGTCCACATGCTTGAGGCCGCTGGGCGTGCGGAACCCTGCTGGAGAGTTGCCAGGAGGCGTGCCTGGCAAGCTGCGCGTTTCGTAGAAGTGCGGCATGTTCTCCAGGAGCAGTTTCACGTGCTTGGGCATGTCGCTGAGCGATTCGCGCAGGAGACCGGGCGAGCCGCCGACTTCCCCATCGCGCCACACGCCGCCTGGATGGAAGATGAGCGCTTTGGCCCGCAATTCCATCGCGAAGCGCGCGCACTCCGCCAGGAAAGCAGCGCTGTCTCCGCGTTTGGCGGGGTCGGGGCTACTGGGATCGAGGAAGTGGAGCTTCCCGCCGTGCTCGAAGGCTTCGGGCTGATGCACGCGAAGCTCGAAGCGACCGCGGTACGGGAGGAAGGCGTCGAACACCTCTTGCTTCCTGTACTCGATGTCGCCTGGGAGCATCTGGTATTCGAGCACCGTCGCTCCATGCTTCTCTGCCAACGTCGCCATGGCTGCGACGTCGCGCCACGCGGTCTTGATGCCCAGACGGGGGGTCCTGGGGGTGTCCCCCAGGGGTCTTCGTGCGTCAGCCACGAAGCGGCCTCGCGAGGTCCGGGCATCCAGTTTTCGCTACTTCAGGTCCGACTTGGCGTCGTGCGCGTGCCGCTCGCGAGCCGCCAGGATGCGGCTGGGCACGCCGCGGCGCGTGCCGGGCGCGCTGGCGCGTTCCATCTCGTCGTGCGCGTGGCCGGTGCTGAACTCGCTGGGTGCCTTCGTGTGCCCTGGCTTGTGTGCATTCGAGCCCATGTACTCCTCTTTGGGCCAGGTAAGGTATCGCCCTTTCGGTAGGGGGGCAGGATGTCAAGTCACTCGCTTCTTGAGGGCCACGACTTCAGCGTGCACGGGCGCGTCGAACATGCGTCCCTTCTCATACGCTCCCCAGAAGCGTCCCGCGACCTGCCAGGGGACTTCAGCGGTCGTGTGCTTCTCGTGCATCTTGACTTGCCCAAGCGTGCTCTCGTCGAAGCCGCACTTCTTGTTGATGGCGCGGAAGATCTCGACCATCTTCTTGCCGCCGGCCTTGCCGATGTCCAGCTCGAATAGAACCATGCCGGTGTTGTCGGCGATCTCCTTCCAGTCGAGGACCTTCCTGATGCGGTCCTTCTCTTCGACCTCCGGCACCTCTTCGAGCTTCAACTCGCCACCAGATACGTCGCCGAGGTCGAGGAGCGCGCGGCCTTCCTCGCGAGTGATGAATGTGATGGCTTTGCCCAGTCGACCCATGCGGCCCGTGCGGCCGATGCGGTGGATGTACCACTCGGGGTCCTCGGGGATGTCGTAGTTGATGACGTGGCTGCATCGCGACACGTCGATGCCGCGGGCGAGCACGTCCGTCGCGATGACGATGTGCGTGTGACCGTCGCGCACGCTTTCCATGACGCGGTTCCTGGCGGTCTGCGTCATGGCACCGTGGATCGCTTGTGCCTTGTAGCCGTGCGCGCGGAGCTGGTGCTCGACCTTATCGACTTCCATCTTGGTGCGGCAGAAGACGAACGCGAGTTCGGGGCGTTCGGCTTCGAGCACGCGGTAGAGCGCCCACAGCTTGTTGCGGTAGCCTACGTTGTAATAGACCTGCTCGATGCTATCAACGGTCAACTTGTCTTCCGAGACCGCGATGGTCTGCGGGTTCTTCATGAAGTTGTCCGTGATGTTCACGATCGCCGTGGGCATGGTGGCGGAGAAGAGGAAGATCTGGTTGCGGGGGGGAAGGCGCTTCATGACCCACTCGATGTCCTCGATGAAGCCCATGTCGAGCATGCGGTCGGCTTCGTCGAGACAGAACATCTTGACGTGGTCGAGGTGCAGGTTCCGTCGGCGCATGTGGTCCATCACACGGCCTGGCGTGCCGACGACGATGGCGGTGCCTTCCTTGAACGCCTTGATCTGGGGGGTGAAGCTCGCGCCGCCGTACACGGCGACCGCGCCGACGCCCTTGAACTGGCCGATCTCGTTGATCTCGCCAGCGACTTGCTCGGCGAGTTCGCGTGTGGGCACGAGGATGAGCACCTGCACGTGCTTGACGCGCACGTCCACGCGCTCGACCATCGGGATGCCGAAGGCAGCGGTCTTGCCGGTGCCAGTTTGGGCCTGACCGAGGAGGTCGCGCCCTTGGAGCGCGATGGGGATAGCCTCCCGCTGGATGGGGGTGGGCTCGCCAAAGCCCATCGCGTCGAGGGCGTCGAGCACCTCGGGGCTCAGGGGGAGGTCGCTGAAGCGTTTGGGAATTGCCAAAGTGGCACCTGGATGGCCGCGGATACGCGTGGTCTTCAAAAACCTACCTTGCCGCGGCCTGCTGGCAACGCTACGCTTGCGTCGCTGCGAGCTTCTGGGGGATATAGACCTTCTCGAGCGAGCTGGTCCGCTTCCTCTTGCGCCGCTTGAACTCGCGAAGCGCGATGGGGCAGGACACGTGGGCGCAGTACTTGTGGCCCATTGACGTCTGGTTGTAAGCCCCGCACCGCTGGCACTCCGCGCCCAGGTTGTTGCCGAAGAACACCACGTTCTCGGCTGCCTTGAGGCCGTTGAAGTGCACGTTGGTGAGGTGGAAGCTGATGCGTTCCGTGCTCGTGGCCATGACTCACACGCCTCCGGCGGGGACTGCGATGGGGGCGGGCGACTGGGATAGCGAGGTGAGAGCCGCAGTCGCCATGGACAAGGCGCTTGGGCCCCGCAGTGGCGTGACGTCCCCGAGGCTCGTGCGGTACTTTGTGAGAATCTGCTGCGCAAGCGGGGCGTCCTCGAGGACGTACCGGTTCTCCGGCCGCCAGCGCTCCCGGCGGACGATGCCACGCGCGATGAGCGAGTTGACGTGGAAGCTGAGTGTGGAGCGGGAGACGCCGATCAGGCCACACAACTCACGCTGGCTGGCCGCGTGCACGTCCAGCAGGACGACGCCGATGCGGCGTGGCACGGCATGGCGGAACGCGCTCAGGAGATCCTTCTCCTTGCGACCGAGTCCTTGTGCAGGGAAGTACCGCTTGTAGCGCCCGTCGCGGCGGACAGTGACGAGTCCCTCGGCCTCCAAGCGATCGAGGTGGTAAAGGGCGGTGCCTAAGGGGAGGTCGCACTTGCGCGCGATCTCGCGAAGGTGACTGCCCGAGTTCTCTTCGACGAATGCGTATATGTGCTTTCGAGACGCCAAGCTAAGGATGTCAGTCACAATGTGCACCTCCAAGGCCCACTGGGCCACCAGTGCGGACCGGGTCTTCGCCAGGCCGGTGAGCCCCACCACCTCGTATGGTGGGTTTCATCTCCACCCGAGAACTCGGGGTGGTTGTCACGTGCATCCACAGGGATGCGACGAAATCCACACTGACCTGTTGGTCAGTCACTCGGTGCCTTTGACATAACGCTAAAATAGACTTAGCTTGCTCCGCTTTTCGTAGCCAGTCCAGTGTTTTTCATGAGTTCTCTTACGATGTCCGAGAAGATCCTGGCTCGTGTGAGCGGCAAGGCCGCTGTGCCAGGCGATGTGGTGACCGCGAAGGTGGACCTCGTGATGAGCCACGATAACGCGGCCCTCATAGGGAGCGTGTTCCGACAGATCCCGGTGAAGCAAGTGTTCGACAAGGCACGCATGGTCATGGTGCTTGACCACCGCAGCCCAGCGCCAGACATCGACACTGCCACCAAACACAAGATGGTGCGCGAATTCGTCAAGGAGCAATCCATCCCCACGCTCTACGACCTGGGAGAGGGAATCTGCCACCAGGTCCTGCCGGAGAAGGGGCACGTGCTCCCCGGGATGCACATCGTGGGAACCGACTCACACACCTGCACCTACGGTGCCTTAGGCGCCTTCGCATACGGCGTGGGCGCCACTGAGATGGCAGCCGTTTGGGCCGGGGGCGAGTTGTGGCTGCGCGTGCCCGAGACGATGCGTATCACGGTCACCGGCAAGCTGCCCAGCGGCGTGTACGCGAAGGACGTCACGCTCGACATCATCCGCGATGTGACGGCAGACGGCGCGAACTACATGGCCACTGAGTTCGACGGCTCGTGGGTCGAGCAAAGCTCGATCCCCGAACGACAGACCCTGTGCAACATGGGGATCGAGATGGGCGCCAAAGTAGCCATGGTCCCCCCAGACGCCGTCACGATGCAGTACCTCGCAGCACGAGGCAAGACCGAGCTCCCGCACATGGTACGCAGTGACCCCGGTGCGCGTTTCGCCGAGCACCGCTTGTTCGACGCGAGCAAGCTCGAGCCGCGCGTCGCCTGCCCGCACAGCGTGGACAACGTGCACCCGGTCACGAGCGTCACTGGCAAGACCATCCACCAAGCGTTCCTGGGGTCATGCACGAACGGCCGCGTGGAGGACATGCGCGAGGCCGCCAAGGTCCTCAAGGGGCGCAGGGTGCACCCGGACGTGCGCTTCATCGTCACGCCAGCCTCCCGCACGCAGATGCTCGAAGCCATGAAGGACGGGACGCTAGCGACGCTCCTCGAAGCAGGCGCCATCATCGGCACGCCGGGTTGTGGGCCATGCATGGGCGCGGCGGGTGGCATCCTCGCGCCAGGCGAGCGTTGCATATCGTCGTCGAACCGGAACTTCAAGGGCCGCATGGGCTCGTCGCAGGCAGAAGTGTTCCTTGCATCACCTGCGACGGTGGCGGCAAGCGCGCTTGAGGGAGTCATAGCGGACCCACGCAAGTACTAAGGGACATGCCCAACATCCGCAGACCGCCGATGGTCGAGCGAGCCCGCGCTTTGGTCGAGCAGGCCCAAGAGATGGCCCGCACGCTGGGCGCCAACATACTTGTCTTGATCACTGACCGAGAGGAGATCCTCACCAGCGCGCTGGAGCGCATCACGCTCCCCGTCGTCTTCGCGAGCGCGTCCGAAGACCTCCTTGAGCGCTACGCGGAGCGCGTCCGAAAAGCGCTCCCCCTCGTGCAGCCTCTCTCGGGAAGCGTCGGTGCGCTCGTCACCGTGAAGGAAGTGCTGCTGGGCGCGTTCTTCCACGGGCTTATCACCGCGAAGGACTCAGCCATCGTGATCGTGAGCGCGGGGGACTCTCTCGATGTGGTCATGCGCTACGACGTCTCGCGCGACGTCGAGATAGTGCACTTGCAAGAGGAGCTCGATGACGATGTGGACCTGCGCGTCGTGGAGCGAGTGCTGAAGCTCTCCGTCGAGCTTGCGCGAGAGGGCCGCGAGGGGCACCCCGTTGGCACGCTCTTCGTGCTTGGCGACACGCCCTCCGTCTTGCGGCACTCGCGCCCCGCCGTGCTCAACCCGTTCGAGGGGCATCCGGAGAAAGACCGCAACATCCTGGACGATGCGCTCTGGGAGACCGCAAAGGAGTTCGCGCAGATCGACGGCGCGTTCGTGGTGCGTGGCGATGGCGTCGTCGTGAGCGCGGGCCGCTACGTGGACACGGAGGGCGAGCTGCAAGTCCAGCCTGGCCTGGGCGGACGCCACCTGGCCGCCGCGAGCATCACGCACAGCACGCGCGCCATCGCGATCGTGGTCTCGTCCAGCGGCACCATCCGCCTCTTCAAGGCGGGTCGCGTCATCATGGTGGTTGGGCGATCGTGAGGTCGCGGTCGAAACCAAAGGATTGAAACTCCCCCCCGGGGGGTCCACAGCCATGCGGACGCTCGTCACCGTTCTGCTCGCCGTCACGCTCGCTCTCTCAGGCTGCACGCTGCTCACGGGGAACAAGCCCACGCCGACACCGAGCACGACGGCGCCTCCACCCGAAACGACCACACCCGAAGTCACGACGACTCCCGTCACGACCACGCCCAGCACGACGACGACCACGACGCCACCGACGCCCACTGGCATCGCAAGCAGCGAGTACGCACTGAGCCTCGGCGGCGTGCCCCCACTCATCGAGTCCGGGGTCGCCTTCAACTTCACGCTCTTCGCGAACGGCACGACCCAACGCACGAGTGATAACATCGGCGCGCTGTACGGTGCCGCGACGACGAGCGACCCCACCACCACGGCCTATCAGAACGCGTGCGTGACGCGATCTGGCACCGTCCCTGGCAGCTTCCTCGTGAACTGCACTATCACGAAGGCGGGCGACGCCTTCCTCCGTGGCCACTTTGTCGCAGGAGGAACGGACTTCTGGTCGCCCGAAGCCAAGATCGTCGTGCGCGCGCCAGTGGGTGCATTCACCGTCACGAGCCCCAACGCGACGGGTGCGGCCCCCGCGGGCACGAACGACCCTGAGCTCATTCCCCCAGCCCAAGCAGGCCAGCCCTACACGCTCGTCCTGAACGTGACTGGCACTGGTACCGAGAGCGCCAGCAACATCACTCTCCGCGTGGGCGCCAGCAGTCAGGTCGGAGAGATCGGCAGCAGCACGAGCATCGCATGCAACCACCAGACTGGCACGCTCCCCGGCGAGTTCACCGTCACGTGCAACTTCCCGTCCTCGGGCCTCACGACTGCTACATACACAGTATATGGTCACGTCGAAGTCGTGGTCGGCCCCATCGTGCACAAGTTCGAGTCGCCCGGCTACACGCTTCGCGTGCTGCCGGCCTCGCCGGTCTGAGAGAAAAGTCCATCCGCGGCAGCGCGCCTCGAAGCCCCGTGCCCCTCGCGCCCCAGGTCTGCTATGGAGCCTTCTCCTCGCTCGCTCTCTCGGAGGACGAGGAGACGCGGAACCGCGCGCGCACCATGAGCATCGACCAGAAGCAGGAGTCGCGCATCCTTGCGCAAGCCAAAGACTCGTGGGAGCGCCTCAAGAGATGGACGAACGAGGTCAACCGCAAGGGCGAGGGCCGCACGTACTACAATGCCGAGTTTGTGGCGCTTGCGCCACAATCCCGCGCAGGCTTCCTGCCGCAGGACCGCTTGCAGTTCGACGTCGGACGGCACGAGCAAGTGTTCAACCCCGATCCATTCGGCTCGCAAGCAAAGCGGGACCCGGGCGTCGTCTTCTACGCGTGCAGCGACTTCCGTGAGGCCGTCGCTAACTTCGACCTCAACCCCTTCGTCGAGGCCTACGTGAGGCGCCTCTCGCAGGAAGTGCCCGAGTTCGTCTGGCGCATCGGGCCGCACTTCTACGATCGCAGCATAGGCCTCAAGTTCGATCCCGAGACGCGCAGCTTCGAAGTGCGCCGCTACCCCGTGCCCAAGCAGGTCGTGGACGCCTTCGGCTCCATCACGATGCTGATGGTGCAGAAGTGCGCCGTGTGCGGAAAAGAGGACGACAAGGTCATCGCGCAGCCAAGCGGCAAGACGCCGTACGCTCACAAGGAATGCTATCTTGGTGTACCGCGGGCGGGGCCAGCCGCGCCCAGCCCATAGTTATCAGGTTTGCCGTTCCTTCCGCCGAGCCTCGTACCGCGCGTGCCCCTGCTCATAGAGGTGCTTCTCCTCGTCAGAACGGGGCTCGATGCCCGGCACGGGCACGGGCTTGCCGCGGTCGTTGAGCGCGATCATGGTGAGCCACGCCGTTCCAGTGTGCACCAGCTCTCCCGTATCCAGGTTCTCAGCTTTGATATCCACCATGACCTCCATCGAGGTGCGGCCACAGTACGTGAGACGCGCCTCAAGCGTGAGAGCGTTCCCCACAAAGACTGGCTCCAAGAAATCCATCCGGTCGAGCCGCGCGGTGACGACGTTGCGCCGTGCATGCCTGTGCGCCACGATGCCAGCGACCTCGTCCACCACGCGCATGATGACGCCGCCGTGCACATTCCCGTGCGGGTTCGCGTCAGGCGGCATCATGAGCCGCACGACCGTGGCGCGCGCATCGCTCATTGGCTTGGTAGCGAGGGGGACGCTCATCGACATCGCAAGCGCAGCCGCCGTTTCAAGGCAGAGGTCGGTTGGATCCGCTCGACCCGCGCGCCCACTATGACCATCCCCATGCCAACTGCACCCAACCAGAGGCCCGCCCACACGAGTGTCATGAGCGGGAGCACGCTCACGCTGAACGTGACCGCATCCACCGCGCCTGGCGCGAGGCGCTCCGAAGCCGCGCTCGTGGCACCGACCCACCCCTGCGCCGTGTGGAACGCGAGCGGGCTCACGTACACGTCCTCGGTCAGCGCTCGCCGCACGTCGAGACGTGGCGAGTAGTGCGTCTCGTGCCACGCAAAGTCCAAACTCGCCTCGCCGGAGCCCACGAGCGTTAGCGGCACGTGGACGCTCTCCACGAGCCCCTGCGCGGTCGTCGTTTCCTGTGCAGCGCCGACTATGATCTCATACGAGCCGACGTGTACCGACGAGGCGACGGGGACCGCAGCGAACATCTCCCGTGTGCCTGAGTACGTGCTCGCGGCGTAGCCCAAGAAGCCCAGGATGACGGCGAGGTGGATGACGTAGATGCCCGTCTCGCGAAGGCGCACGAATGGGGGTCTGGAGGGTTTACCCCCCAGCGTCTGGAACATGGACCTCTCCAAGATGACCAGGACGAGCCCCGCGAGTGCTATC